>CADCLI010000190.1 GCA_902802285.1 uncultured Bacteroidales bacterium | reverse complement strand
TCCAGGAGATGTAGTTGACCTTAAGATCCTTAAGAAGAAACACAGTTATGCCGAGGCAGTGGCAGTCAAGTTTCATAAACTGTCCGATGTCCGCGCCGTCCCGTTCTGCCATCATTTCGGTATATGCGGAGGCTGCAAATGGCAGAATCTGCCGTATCAGGAACAGCTTCGTTTCAAGCAGCAGCAGGTGGTTGACAACCTTACCAGAATAGCTAAAGTTGAACTGCCTGAAATCAGCCCCATTCTGGGATCCGAAGAGATTATGCGCTACCGCAATAAACTGGAGTATTCGTTCAGCAACATGCGTTGGTTCACCCAGAAGGAACTGGATGAACTTGACGACCCGGAAAATACCGCACAGCGCAAGCAGCCCGGACTAGGATTCCATATTCCGGGAGCATTTGACAAGGTGCTTCACATCAATGAATGCTGGTTGCAGGATGAGATATCGGACCGTATCCGCAATGCTGCTTACGCATATGCGGTGGAGCATGGAATACCGTTCATCAACCTGCGTTCTCTAGAGGGAATTTTGCGAGACATGATGATTCGGGTCGTTACCACCGGACAGGTAATGGTTCTTGTTCAGGCCAAGGTCACGAATCCTTCAGAGGAGGAGCAGTTCATGGGACTTATGCAGTATCTGTCAGACAGTTTCCCGGAGATAACTTCACTGCTGTACGTGATAAACAACAAGTGTAACGATACATTCGGAGACCTGGATGTCCATGTGTTCCGTGGTGATGAGTTCATCTATGAGAAGATGGAGAACCTTAAGTTCAAGATAGGCCCCAAATCTTTCTTCCAGACTAACAGCCGGCAGGCTTACAGACTCTATTCCGTAGTCCGCAGACTGGCAGACCTCAGTCCGGATGAGGTGGTTTATGATCTCTATACCGGTACGGGAACTATAGCTCAGTTCATATCGGCCCGAGTCAAGAAGGTTGTAGGTATTGAATATGTACCAGAGGCCATTGAAGACGCCAAAGTGAATGCCTCACTTAATAATATTGGCAACACGGAATTCTTTGCCGGCGATATGAAGGATGTGCTGAATGAAGATTTCATAACCTTACATGGTGTTCCGGATGTCATTATCACAGATCCGCCACGCGCCGGGATGCATCCGGATGTGGTAAACGTAATTCTTGCTGCCGCTCCGCGACGTATAGTATATGTCAGTTGTAATCCGGCAACGCAGGCCCGTGATATAGCGTTGCTGGATCAGAATTATCGTGTGACCGCTGTCCAGCCGGTTGACATGTTCCCTCATACACAACATGTAGAAGTCGTAACGCTGCTTGAACGAAGACAGACTGTTTAATTTTTCTTTTCAATAGTAATCAGGATAGAAAAAATGTTAAGAATCCGAATACGGATTTAACCATTTGTATCTGTCGCTATCAAAATAAAGGTTGATTAATAAAAGACTAATTAACAAGTGTATAAATATACCTATTCAGTTCCGACTATGATAAGAAAAACTGTATTTCTGACTGTTCTTTCAATATTTTCTTTGTTCTCGTCCGCTCAATCAGACTCTACGGCAAAGGTGGATACCACAGCAAAAAAGGCAGACGTCATTACCCAACCTGAGTTCAAAGGCGGGATAGAGAAGATGTATGGGAGGCTCAGAAGCGTTCGGTCAACGGAAAGATGGAGGTGGAATTCACTGTGGAGAAATCTGGCGACATAACGTATGTCGGTATTCTGAAGGGGTTGGATTATTCTATTGATGAAGAGGTCCTCAGGCTTCTCAAAGCCATGCCACGCTGGACTCCGGCCACAAAGAACGGCGTTCCCGTAAGATATAAGGTTTCAATGCCTATTACGATAAGGGCCTCAAGAAAGAAGGAAAGATCAAGTCAGGAATTGGGCAGATATAATGAATTGTAATTTTTTTCATATTGGCATTAACATATTCTGAATAGTTACGTCCTTTGTGTAGAAACACGTAAAAACATAATGATATGAAGAAGATTATTCTGATGCTGACAGCCATTGTGTTATTATTCAGCGGATGTGACATTCACACTACAGAGATAGTAAAGCCGGGTGTCGATATGTTTACGGATTATATCGATGCCAATAAGGCAGATTGGAACAGTGCGGGCAGGGAAGGCGATCCGGGCTTTTATCTGTACCAGGAGTTTAAATTCGGGGAAATAACCAACCGTGTCTTGCGTGATGGTTCCGTTCTGGTTTATCTTGTTGATGCAGACAATAGGGACAATATGCTTCCATACGTTACTCCTTTTGACAACGGAAGGAACATCATCATGCAGAATATCAGATATGAGGTTGAGAAGGGTATCCTTACTCTGGTCATAGAGTGGCAGGACTTCTGTTCCTATAAGCCCGATCTGAACAATCTTAAATTCAAGGTCTGCATACTGGTACCCGGTGATAAGTGATATCAATATGTAGGATACAATCAAGGCCCAAAGGGCCTTTTTTTATTCCTGTACGGCAGCCTGGAATATTAATGTTGTTGCACCTAAGGTGATGATTGCACCATCTTCTATCACCACTCTCTCCCGGTCACCCAGAATCCTGTTGAACAGGAATGTCCCTGTAAGGCTGGGATAGTCCCGGAGTGTGTAGTTCATTGTTCCTGACGGCTCCCTCTTTACGGTAATTACACAATGACGGCGGTCCATACTTCGGTCGTTGGTATCAATGGGGATTGTGACAGTGTCTCCGGGGTTATATCGACCGATAATGTTTTCTCCCTCCTTAAGAGCAAAACTTTGGCGGAATCCGAAAACGTTTTCAACAACAGTGACAGATCCGAATCCTGAATCATTCGTTTCTTTGATCCTATCTGCGTCCTTTTGCGTGGCCGCCAGTTTGCTGGTTCCAATGCGGATCTTGAACTGCTTGCGGCAGTTTTCACACTCAAACACCAATGCCTGCCCCTCTTTATAGGGGGTCTCGTCAAAGGTGTTATAGTGATCGCATTTGGGACAGCGTACTCGCTTCATATATGGTGGTTTATAATAAATACAAGCAAAAGCTGACCGGTCTGCCGCTGTCCTTCAAGGGGCTGAGGAAAGTCCGGGCGCCACAGAGCATTCCACT
>CADCLI010000189.1 GCA_902802285.1 uncultured Bacteroidales bacterium | reverse complement strand
ACCGATGCGGACCACGCCCAGATCCGGAGTGAATTCAATGACTGTCAACCGTATTACCGCTGCTTTGAGCGCTGCGCCGAGCGGAACGAAAAGGAGATAGACCGCCGCATGCGTGAGGAGTTCATCCCCACTATGTTGCGTAACCCCAAACTGGGCGACCTTATGCGCGAGGAACTGGAGCGTGACGACGTCAGCCCCGACTGGAACGAGTGGATAGAGAAGCCTGAAATCAAGGACAAGCTGATGCAGATGTCCGAACTCCAGATGGAAGGGGCCGATGTTTATATGAGCACCTTCTCAAATCTCAAGAACTATCCCTTCTTCCGTGAGATACACAACTGGTTCCGTGTATTCAGCATGGACCAGCCCGATGTCCGTAAAGCCCTGGGAGACAATTCTCTGGCTACCACTATCGGCAAATCCATGCTTTCCAGCGGCATTTTCTGCAACTCTGACAAATACTCAATCGCACTTACATTCTCACAGATACCCCGTGAGCAGCGTGACATGCTGACAGGACAGATTAACGAGGAGGCCATTCTCAGCCCGTCAGTATGCCCATGACCTGTACCGTTTCTTTAATCTCTTCAGCCGCAGGCATGAGTTCCGCAACCCGTTTGACAGCAACCTTAACCTGCTTACAGACAGTCCGGTATCTCCTCTTCTCCAAACAGTAGAGTCAGAGCAGGCCATTGCCGCCTGGCTGTTTGGAAAGAACTATTATGATGAGGCCGTACAGGCATTCCGCCTGATGGAATCCACAGCGCACCCATATTCGACCGATTACCGGTTCTACCAGCAGATGGGATACGCCCTGCAGCGCACCCAGTCATATAAAGAAGCTCTGGAGGCATATCACCGCTCAGACATACTCCAAGCCGACAACAACTGGACACTGCGCCATTCGGCCCAGTGCCTGAGGATTCTGGGACAGCCCAAACAGGCCCTTGATATGCTCCTTCTGGCCGAAAAAATGAGCGCCGATAATCTCTCGCTGCAGATTCAGATAGGTGACTGTCTTGTTGACCTTAAGCGCTATGACGAGGCCCTGACGCGTTTCTTCAAGGTGGATTACCTCAAACCGGACTATCCAAAGGCATGGCGGGCTATAGCCTGGTGCGCCTTTCTGGCAGGCAGAACCGACAAATCCATAGAATATTACGATAAACTGCTTAAAGGCAAGCCTACCGCCAATGACTGCCTCAACGCCGGTCACGCCTACTTTGTTGACGGCAATATCCAACGCTCAGTCTCCCTGTACCGTCAGAGCCGCAGCATGATGGGCCCCGATGAATTTGAGGCCGAATTCAACAAAGACCGCCCCATTCTGGCATCAAAGGGCATTGCCGAGCAGGATTTCCCGCTGTTGTGGGACCTTATAGAATAATCAGATGACAAAACCGGATATGTTTATGAGAAACTTAAGACAATTGTCCTTTTTAGTTCTGCTGTTAATCGTGACAGCATGTAACAACACCCCCAAATCAACCCTGTCTTACTCCTACGACTCCCAGATTGAGGATAACGTCGAGCGCACTCTCAAGAAAATGACCCTTGACGAGAAGATAGGTCAGATGCTTCAGCTTAACCTTCCTACCGTAGGTCATACTGACCGGAACGGTAAGTTTGTAGTTGACGATGACAAACTTGAGGAGGTGATAGGCAAATACAAGGTCGGATCCCTGCTCAACACACCTCAAACCATACCTCCCACCCCCGATGAATGGTACGCCATTGTAAAGAAAGTACAGGATAAGTCACTGGATGTAATGGGAATACCCTGCCTGATAGGACTTGACCAGAATCACGGTACCACATATACCAGCGGCGGTACCCTGTTCCCCCAGAACATCAACATGGGTGCCACGTTTAACCGTCAGGCCACATTTGATGCCGCCGCTATCACCGCATACGAGACCCGCGCCAGCAATATTCCATGGACCTTCTGCCCTACGCTTGACCTGAGCCGCAACCAACTGTGGCCCCGCTGCTGGGAGAATTTCGGTGAGGATGCATACGTAAATTCCGCTATGGCCGAGGCTGCCGTCATGGGTTTCCAGGGATTGGACCCCAACCATATCGACAACCGGCACATATCCGTATCTCTCAAGCACTACATAGGTTACGGCGTACCCGTATCGGGCAAGGACCGTACTCCGGCTGTCATCAGCCCCATGGAACTGCGTGAGAAATATTTTGCACCATATCTGGCCGGTATCCGTGCCGGCGCCCTCAACATCATGGTCAACTCCGGCATGGTTAACGGCGTCATGACCCACGCCAACCACGAACTCCTTACCGTATGGCTCAAGGAGCAGTTGGGTTGGGACGGAATGATCCTTACCGACTGGGCCGATATAGACAACCTTTACAACCGCGACAAGGTTGCCAAGGATAAGAAAGAAGCCATCAAGATGGCCCTCAACGCCGGCATTGACATGTCCATGGACCCCTACAGCC
>CADCLI010000188.1 GCA_902802285.1 uncultured Bacteroidales bacterium | reverse complement strand
CCGATACGTCGCTTGTGGTATTCAATGTCTGATATTCCATATCCACGCGGTCCCGTTTCAGTTTTTCGGCATAAGCCTGATCTCGCTGATAGGCATAGCGGTTTCCGATATAGATTATAACGAAAGCCAGTATCTCCAGCAACAACCAGATGTTGCGGTGAATGAAATCAGGCAGGGACTGCATGAATCCCTTCCTCTTTCCGGCTGTCTTATTGGTCTTAACCCCTTCCATATCAGACTCTTTCTGCTATTCTCAACTTTGCGCTGCGGGAACGCGGATTTGCTGCCAGTTCAGCGGCATCGGGGATAACCGGTTTCCCGATAGCCTTCATCGGCACATTACGGTTTCCGTAGAAATCGGTCTTTATTTCGCCCTCTATGTTTCCGCTCCTGATCAGGTTCTTCACCATACGGTCCTCTATTGAATGATACGTTATCACCACCAGGCGCCCTCCCTTTTCAAGCAGCCCGACTGCACCGGTAAGCATCTCACGCAAGGCATCCACCTCATGGTTCACCTCCATGCGCAAGGCCTGAAACAGTTTTGCGGTATCCTTTTTCTCTCGTTCACGGCCAATAACCGGACGAATAGCGTCCAGCAACTGGGTGACACTTTCCAGACGTCTGTTGCTCCGTGCGCGCCCTATGGCTGAAGCTATCTGACGACCGTTCTGCAACTCTCCGTACAGCCAGAACAGTTGCGCAAGTTTCTCCTCGGGATAGTCATTCAGCACATCCGATGCCTTGATTCCCTCTTTCTGGTTCATGCGCATGTCTATAGGCCCCTCAAAACGGAATGAGAATCCGCGTGTACTGTCATCAAAGTGGTGCCACGAAACACCCAGATCCGCCAATATCCCGTTCACCTTGTCATGGCCGTACCAGCGCAAGAAATTGGTCATATACCGGAAATTGGAGTATACAAACGTGAACCTGCTGTCCCTGATTATGTTGTTCATGGTGTCTGCATCCTGGTCAAAGCCATACAGATGACCTTTAGGACTGAGTCTGGACACTATTTCGCGAGAGTGGCCGCCACCTCCGAATGTGGCATCCACATAGACCCCGTCAGGGTCTGTAACAAGCCCTTCTACGCTTTGTCCCAGAAGGACCGGCACATGATATGTCCCGATTGTGTCCACTTATGTGTTATGTATGTAATCCGTATCACTCAGTCATGAATTTTCGTAGACTATCAGCAAACTCGCTGTCGCTCATGAACGGTTGCTGGCCGTTTGCTGCGGCTACATCGGGATTCCAGATCTCTATTGTCTGCTCCATACCCACAAACAGGGCATCCTGCCTTATCCCGACCTTATCGAGCAGTGCCTGAGGCAGCAGCAGACGGCCGTTGCTGTCCAGTTGCACCTCCTGAGCCTCCGACACCAGTTTGCGGTATACCATCTGCTGGTTTCCGTCAAACCTGTTGAGTCTGGCACGAACACCTGCAATCTCCTGTTGCCACTGTGATGCAGGATAAACCACAAGACAGTTCTCAAAGTAATCCTTGCGGACCACCAGAGTCTGCTCTGCCGCCTGTTGCAGGAGATGGCGGAAAGCCGCAGGCATGAACGCCCTGTTCTTGGCATCCAGCCTAACCGGAAACTGTCCTATGAAGCTCATTCTTTTGATGATAATCGTTATTCGGTTTCAAAGTTATATCTTTTTACTCCACTTTCACCCACTTTTCCCCACTTTTTATTTAAAAAGTTTTTAACCGGCTGTTGATAACTCAGAAGGCTGCAAGACAAATTGTTAACCACAAATGGTTAAAGCAGTGCTTTTAGGATTTGTATTTGGAGCAGCGAGAGGAGAGAAAGTTTACTTTCTATCCCGAGTCGCGACAAGAATCATGGAACGAAGTGACATAATTGAGAATTGAGAATTGAGAATTATTCCAAATTCTCAATTCTCAATTATCTCTTGGGCTCGTTTGAGAGCGATGTTAATGTGGCTGCAGATATTATCCTTGCCTACCACCTCATCCATTCCGGCATCCTCAATAACCTTCATCACCTTGGGGTTGACGCCGCTCAGAACGACTTGTACACCCATCTGAGCGCACATCCTGCACATGTTTGAAAGGTTGTGAACGCCGGTCGAGTCAATGAACGGAACCTTACGCATACGTATTATACGAACCTTGGCGCGGCCGCCCATATCACCCATCATCTCCTCGAACTTGTTACCTATTCCAAAGAAATAAGGTCCGTTAATCTCATACACCTTAACTCCCTCGGGGATAGTGAGATGCTCCAGATTACCCTGCACATCAGAGTCAGCATTGGGGTCTATCTCATCGCTCAGCACTGATACGTTGGTGGTCTCGGCCATACGTTTCATGCAGAGCAGGCAGGCTATCAGCACGCCCACCTCGATGGCAACGGTAAGGTCAAATATCACGGTCAGGAAGAATGTCACCAGCAGTACTATGATATCGGACTTGGGGTTTTTGAGAATGGCCCTGAAACTGCGCCACTCACTCATGTTGTATGATACGACCACCAGGATTCCTGCCAGGCAAGCCATCGGGATGAACTTAACCAGCGGCATAAGGAACAGGTAGATGAGAGCCAGTACAATGGCGTGCGCAATGCCTGCCACCGGAGTGCGTCCGCCGTTGTTGATGTTGGTCATGGTCCGTGCTATTGCGCCTGTTGCAGGTATACCGCCTATCAGAGGCGATACCATATTGGCAATACCCTGCGCCACAAGTTCCTGGTTACTGTCATGACGGTCACCTATCACACCGTCGGCCACGGCAGCTGACAGTAATGACTCTATGGCGCCCAGCATTGCAATCACCATAGCGGGCTGTGCCAGACGGGTAATGCTCTCCCAGTTTATCCTGGGAACCTCAGCCTGCGGAAGTTCGGTAGATATTGAGAACCTGTCGCCTATGGTCTCTATGCCCTCAACACCTACACTGCGCAGTATCAGGCATACTACCGTCATGATTATGATTGCCACCAGCGAACCCGGTATCTTGCGGCTTATCTTAGGCGTGAATACTATAATCAGTATACTGCTTACGCCTATAAGCAGGGACCACCAGCTAACGGTATCAAAATTACGGAAATAGACCACCCACTTATCGATGAAACCGGCCGGAACGCTCTCAATCTGCAGCCCGAACAGGTCTTTAATCTGGGTTG
>CADCLI010000187.1 GCA_902802285.1 uncultured Bacteroidales bacterium | reverse complement strand
CAACGGGAGCGGTAATAACAAAGGAATTAACTCGCGCACTGATGATCCGGAGCATGGGCATGCTCTGAAGTTTTCCCCTGCCTGGGATGGTACAGTCTATAACGGAACTAAAAAAGGAACGCACAGATATTTTCCAAACTGGGCCAGCGGAGATCATGAGACACATAATGATGTTACAGAAAGCTGGCGCAGTTTGAATTATCAGGGAAAGAATGGCCTGAACAGCTATACCGGAGATGCCGATCCTTTCCAGGGGATAGTCGGTGGAACACTGGTAAATGGGTATCCGGTTCTTACAAGCAATGATACCATAGGCTCAAACGGGGAATCTCTTGCTTATTTGTTCGACACGGGCTTCCCCCATGCCGGAAAAGCCAGCTATCCCGGTGTTAATCAGCTCCTGTATGTAGATAAAGAAGGCTATTATACATATGACAGCCGCGATTACAGAGCAGATTATAACAACGGTACCTTTGTGCTTACTAAGCAAACATCGGACAACACCGAGATTCGGGGATTTTGGCCATTTGGAACGCAGAATTTCTGGACAGGACTGCACATCAATACACAGTTCTCCATGCCGGTATACGGACAGGTTCTGAACCCCAGAGGAGAATATAAGGACATGCAATTCGAGTTCTCCGGAGATGATGATACTTGGCTTTATGTGGACGGCGTTCTGGTCGGTGATGGAGGCGGTATCCATAACCGTACGGAAATTGATGTGAACTTTGCAAAAGGTACTGTAACGGTTACAGGTAAAAAAGGCGGCGGACATTCGGGTGACTTTGAGGAAACGAAGTATCTGGATGATCTGTTTAAAGCGGCCGAAAAGTATAACGAGGATGAATGGGAAGATATCGGAGATGGCAGCGGGCATAAGCGCTTTAAAGCCGGAACTTATCATACTTTTGATATGTTCTATCTGGAACGGGGTGGCGGCGAGTCCAACCTGTATATTCACTATAATCTGGTTTCGACGGCGGACTTCACGGCCCACAAATCATATTATGGCGAGGATGAGACAGATATCCTTAAAAGAGACCAGTTCCAGTTTGAATTGATTGGATTGGACGGGAAATACCGTTCTGTAAAGAATAGTGAGACGGGAAATTATGAATTGGTGCAGGAAGATACGACGTCTGATGCAATTATGCCGCACGCAAGCGGAAGCGGGGAAGGGACAGTAGCCTCTCCGCATTATGAGGATAATGTATCAACGACCTTATCAAATGGAGGTACGGTCAATTCACAGGTTTATATTACGGGTGTGACGGAGGACGGCAATATCAACTTCGGTTCTGCCTCAATTTCAGAGACAGATATGAATGAAGCCGATCGAGACAATTCTCCGGTGTATAAATATATCATCAGGGAGATCGTTCCGGATGATGCTGTCAATCAGGATGGTATAACCTGGGCTTCGGCAACTGATACCCAGAAGGCAGCGGGTGGCTTTGTCAAAAACCACGTGCTGTCAATCAGGATGGCATAACCTGGGCTTCGGCAACTGATGCCCAGAAAGCGGCAGGCGGGTTTGTCAAAGACCAAGTGACATATGATGGGACAGTTTATTATATGACTGGCCGGGTTACGTCCTGGACGGAAACCAATGCAGGTGGTCAGGAGGTAGTAAGACACGGTATCTCAAAGACATATTATACGGATGATACTTATACAACAGTCAAAAATGATGTAGATTTCGCCAGCTTTGAAAACCGGTTTACACCAGATTATGGCAGTGTTGACTTCACGAAGGTTGATGGTGCTGGAGAGCCTTTAGAGGGGGCAGAGTTTACGCTTTACAAGGATGAGGCGTGTACTATCCCGGCTATTGATCTTGATACAGAAGGGCATCCTGTGTGGACTGCGAGTTCCGATTCAAATGGAAAGGTTTCCTTTGAGAATGTTCGAGTTGGAACATACTATATGAAGGAAACAACGGCTCCTGAGAACTATGCACTGAGTGAAACCATCTACAAAGTGGTTATCGAAGATGAGAAAGACACGTCGAAGACTTCGAAAATAACAATCTTGGGAGATGAAAGTGGGTCAACAGTTCATTCAATCGCCAATGCAAAGTCCGGAGAAATAACTGTACTCAAAAAATGGCTTAATGCAGCTGGAACGGAAATTGATGGAGGTAGTAATACGGCGAAAGTTAAGCTGAAAAGATATAAACAGGTAGTAGAGTCAAGTAATGTCGAAACACACACCGTTACGATTAACCTCGCCGTAAGAGATTATAGTGGCAACTCGTGGACAGAGACAACTAATAAGCCTTTCCAAGGTGATCATGTAACTGTTGAATGGACAGTGGTAGATGGCGCTAACGACAATGTATTTACAGGACAGGACAGCAGTTATTGGGATGAGAGCTCACGTATTACAATTTTTAGCAAAAGTTTCAGCAATGTTAGTTCTGACATTACGCTGAACGTAATACTTAATGAATACTGGCCGATGCAGAACGGCAAGTTCAATATCGAGTCCTTTTCAATTGCGCAGGAAGAACCGGATGAACCGGTAATTAACGTTGTTGTGGATGATGACTTCAATCCCGCCCCTATAACGTTAAATAGTTCATCATCCTGGTCACAAACATGGAGAGTTGGCGGTACTGAGTCATCTTACAGTGGTTTCGATTACCCGGCCATGGACGCTAATGGCAAGAATTATCTGTACTATGTTGTAGAACTTGATGCTCAGGGAAACGCTATTGAAGTGGGCGGATCTCCTCTGGAAGGATATGTTCTTCAGGGTTATTCTGCAAATAATAATACTGGCATTTCCAATCAAGGCGTTATAACCGTTTACAACAAGAAAGAAGGTGCAGATCCCATCAGCGTCGTAATCAAAAAGACGGATAATGCTGAAAACAGCACGAACTATCTGGATGGCGCAGTCTTTAAGCTGATGTACAGGTCAGACAGTAGTGGTACATATACGAATGTGTCCAATGAAAGCGTTACTGAGTTGGATTCTGACAGTCAGTTTACTGTGCCGACAGCGGGCATTACCCTGACCGGGCTTGTAGATGGACAGTATCAGCTGCAGGAGATTTCTCCTCCATCAGGATATGTCATTACGAATTCTACTCCGGTAACCTTTACTGTGGCAGGTGGAGCAATTACGAGTACTGAAGGCACGATAACAGGTGTACGGTATACAGCAGCATCAGAAACAAGTGACGCAGAGTTTATTATCCCGAATGAACCTGGTGCAGCCCTTCCGAACACCGGCGGCCCCGGCACCCGCGGCTTCCTCTACACAGGACTTACACTGATACTGCTTGCGATGATGGCGGGATTTGTCTGGAGAAGGAAGAGGGCATAGGTTTTTATAAGACAGTGGGGACAGTCCCTGTTGTCTTACGCAAAAAGACGCCGAATTTTCGGCGTCTTTTTACGATAAGACACAAGGGACT
>CADCLI010000186.1 GCA_902802285.1 uncultured Bacteroidales bacterium | reverse complement strand
CTTTGAAGGCAGAAAAACTTTTACAGAACTAGTTGAACGCATAGCCGCCAACATCTCCATACCCTTCACCGTAGGCGGAGGCATTCACGAGCTTAAGGATGTGGAGCGTCTGCTCAGCGCCGGAGCCGATAAGGTATCGGTCAACTCGGCCGCTATCAAGGACCCGGACCTTATTGACCAGATTGCACTTAATTTTGGATCACAGGTATGCGTAGTGGCAATTGATGCCAAGCAGGCACCAGAGGGCTGGCGCTGTTTCCTGAACGGAGGCCGCGTACCCACTGACCGCATGCTCTTTGAATGGGCGCATGAGGCTCAGGAGCGTGGCGCCGGCGAGATACTCTTTACCAGCATGGATCATGACGGTGTTAAACAGGGATTCGCCAATGAGGCGCTCAGACGTCTTTCGGACGAACTCAGCATACCCGTCATTGCATCGGGCGGAGCAGGCGCTAAGGAGCATTTCCGCGACGCTTTCCTGGAGGGTCACGCAGATGCCGCGCTGGCTGCCAGCGTTTTTCACTTCGGAGAGATACCGATTCCCGAATTAAAGCAGTACCTTTGCAACTTGAAAATTCCAATAAGAATATAATTATACCATAAGATGGATATAGATTTTAACAAGATGGGCGGTCTTGTACCCGCAATCATCCAGGACAATGTAACACGCAAGGTCCTGATGTTGGGCTTCATGAACAAGGAGGCCTATGACAAGACCGTAGAGACCGGAAAAGTCACATTCTGGAGCCGCACCAGAAACTGCCTTTGGACCAAAGGTGAGACAAGCGGCAATTTCCTTAACGTCAAGGAGATACTCCTGGACTGCGACAAAGACACACTGCTCATAAAGGCACGCCCCGAAGGTCCCGTATGCCATACCGGCGCTGACACTTGCTGGAACGAGCAGAACTCAGTAGACCTGAACTTCCTGTCATACCTGCAGGATTTCATCGACCGCCGTTTCAAGGAGATGCCCGAAGGCTCATACACCACATCACTCTTTAAGAGCGGCGTGAACCGTATGGCACAGAAGGTTGGCGAAGAGGCTGTTGAGACCGTAATTGAGGCCACCAACGGTACTGACGACCGCCTTATCTATGAGGCATCGGACCTGATTTACCACCTCATTGTCCTGCTTACCTCAAAGGGTCACCGTATTGAGGAACTGGCAGCAGAGCTGGTAAAGCGCCACAAGGAATAAACTTCCACACCAAGATATGGACATAATAGATTACAGAAACGTTGAGGTCCGCCAGGAGGATATGTTCGTTCTGGGCGATGTAACCTTCACTGTACAGGAAGGCGATTTTGTCTATCTGATAGGCAAGGTCGGTTCCGGAAAGAGTTCGCTGTTCAAGACATTTTACTGTGAACTTGACCTGCTCTGCCCAATGCCTGACAGTCACGCTATCGTACTGGGTATGGACCTTATGGCCATCAAGAAGCGCCAGGTTCCGCGCCTACGCCGCCAGATGGGCATAGTTTTCCAGGATTTCCAGTTGCTTACAGACCGCAACGTTTTTGATAATCTGAGTTTTGTACTCAAATCTACAGGATGGAAGGACAAGAAACTCATTCACCAGAAGATTTTCCAGGTTCTGGGACTTGTAGGGATGGACACCAAAGGCTACAAGATGCCTCACGAACTGTCGGGCGGAGAGCAGCAGCGTATCTGCATAGCACGTGCCCTGCTCAATGACCCCAAACTCATACTGGCCGACGAGCCCACCGGAAACCTTGACCCGGAAACCGGCCGTCAGATTATGGAGATTCTTCATAAGGTAGGTCAGAGCGGCACCACCATCCTGATGATTACGCACAACCTCCAGTGGATTGAGGAGTTCCCCGGGCGGGTGTTCAAATGCCAGGACAGGAAACTGATGATAATTGATAAATAAAACCACGAATTACACGAATTACACGAATTGTACGAATTGGTTAGTGATATCATGTTGTGCAGACTAAATTCGTTTAATCAGTGAAATTTGTGTTTAAATAATTGAGAGAATCATGAAAGTATTGAAATTCGGCGGAACATC
>CADCLI010000185.1 GCA_902802285.1 uncultured Bacteroidales bacterium | reverse complement strand
CAGTTCCTGGCTGATGCCACGGTAGTATGCCTTGGCGCCCTCCTTGGGAGCGGAGACCACCTTGTCACGCAGCTCATTATACAGGTCCACGGCTTTGTCGATGAGGCCGGTAATCTCGTCCGCATTCTTGCCGGGGTTGATGTTCAGGAACAGGGTGCAATCGTCAATGAAAGCGCCAATCACATACTGGATGTCTTTTTTAATGTCACGAAGATTCATATCGATTCCTATTTAAATCGGTGCAAAGATACAAATAATAATTGAATCATTAATACCTCGCTTTATAGATTATCCCATCTTCCACAATAGGGGGCGAGAGTCTTGTTGGGAATCTGAAGCTCTGATGCCACCCTGCGCCAGTCTTTCACGGCACCGCGAACCTCATCTATGATTTCAGTCGCTTCCTTCTGCTTGAGCATGTAGCTGCCAGATGCCGCAAGGAGGGCGGCAATATCCGACTGCTCCGTGTATTGGTCAATCAGCAGACATTGGTGCGACTTTACCCCGGGGTTTATGTCGTATGCCGGGGCGAGAGTCCAGCCCTTGGGGGTAAGCAGGAAACCGTGGTTGCGGAAATGGTCATCGGTATTGCCGAACATTACATTGAACGCCACTCTGCGGTAGAGTTCCCGCAGGTTCTGCCGTGCATCCACACATCCTTTAAGGATAAAATCTACGATATCCAAATAGCCATTGCCCGTACTACTGCCGGCGCCGTCGTCCAAGCCCAGCAACGACATGGCAGAAGCAAAGTGTATACGTTTGCCATCCGTCGTCCTGTCAAAACGTTCGGAAAGCAACAGATCCCGGTCTTTAGAAATCTTGATGGTACGGGTATTGGCCACGTTGATACCAGCCTTGGCAGCAAGTCGATGCGAGAAATGCTCTATGAGTTCCGTATTCTCCAAATCGTTCTTCGATGGAAATTTTGCAACATAGAGTTTGCCATCGGTATCCATGACGTTGGCTTTAGGCCGGGCTCCGCCAAGTGAGGTTCCCGGGTCTATCAACTGGTCGAGCCAACGTTGTTCTGGCAATTCGTTACGCTCTTCCGCAGACTCAATCTCGTGGCAGGCGTTGAATAGGGCCGGAAGACTCTCTATGGGCGGGACAAGGTACTTAGCACCCGCATTCATATAGTCGTCGTCATCTTCACTCTTGTAACGAATACCGCCCATACGAGTAAAGTCCTCTATACCTGTGAGATAGTCATAGTTGGAGAGTATGCGCACGGACCGGCCCTCTGACTGGGCCATCAAGCGTTCCCTTCGGTCCAGCAATAAACGCCCCCATCGGGCAGGAAAGGAATCTTTGACAAAGCCAAACACGCTGTCCGTGCTGCGGGGATATTGCAAAGCGGGGGCGTTGATAAGGTCGCCGCTCAACACAAGCCCACCATGTTGTTTTAGCCACTCACGAGAATACTCAAAGACAAAGTGGTCTTTGCCGCGAACGTGTTCGTAGTCCAAGGTGCCAATCTCCTGCGGTGATGCGAGGAAATCGAAATCTGCATAAACCGTTATCCTTTTCATTTCCTCAATAATTCAGCGTCTTGTAGCTGGCGGCCAAGTGCATCATCTGCAGCCAGCAGTGAAAGGTCTTTTTCCAGATTCAAGGCAAAAAGAACGCGCGCGTAGATGCCCATTGAAACCCTGGGGTCCCCATGCTCCACCTTTGAAACAGTCAGTCGGGTAACCGTTGCCCTGTCAGCGATATCCTGCATGGAGAGGTGCCTGCGCTTGCGTGCCAGCATTATTTGCTCGCCCATAAGCTGCAATTGCTGCGTTAATGCCCTTGGCATGATTTTCCCAAATGTATTCTTTCCCATGCTTGTAACTTATCGTGTACAAAAGTAGCGAATAATGGTTAATATAACAAACATTTTTGGATAATTTTCACTGTGCCGCAATTACTGCCCCCCAGAAGCCCCTTTGCTGCAATCGCGGCATACGCGACGGCGACCCAGGCCTCACTGGTCACTAAGTAGCTGATACTCAGCAAGATGCTGATAATCCTCGGCGCTTTTGGAGCCGAGGATTATTTGTAAAACGCTGAGCTTCAATTGTTTACAGACCAGCGCACCGAACGGGCGGATAGAGGCTCCTGCCTCCGGACGGGCGGGTTCGGC
>CADCLI010000184.1 GCA_902802285.1 uncultured Bacteroidales bacterium | reverse complement strand
AAATTAATAGTTTCTTTTTCTTCATTAGTATTCCACCTCCACAGCCGATGTTACTTTCAGGAAGCCGCAACCTATTGCCAGCAGTCCGGCACGTAACGGTCCGATAGCCAATCGGCCCTCCAGTATCTTCTGTGCGGATTCCTGCAACGGCATAGGCGACACCCTGGCCAGCAAAGCCACCAGCAGACAGCCCAAAATGTTACCCACCAGTATAAGCAGCAGATCACCCACCTGCCCCTTCTCAATGAATCCCGCCGTACCGGTATAGAGCTTAAGCTTATAACAAACTACAGTAATGAGTCCGAAAGCGAACAATACGGCGCCGACAACGCCACCCAGTGCCAAAAATCCGAACCCGGCAATCCCGATACAGATTCCTGCAAGGATTGAAGACTTAAAGATTGTGCTGATTTTTCCCATATCACAAAGATACAAAAGGGGACAGACCCCAATTGTATCATCAGACATTAAGTTTTCAACAGCAAAAACAGTACAATTGGGGTCTGTCCCCTTTTGTACTATTTTTTGCTCATACAGGTAACAATCAGTATCTTTGTTTTATGAAGCAGATAACGTTCTTTCTATCCACCCTGCTCTGCCTAACACAGGCAGCGTGCAGCCAGAGCATAAGCACCCGCCCCATGGAGTGGCCGGCGGTATCGGACGATGCACAGGTTTTTGTTCATACAGGTTATGCCACTCTGTATAACCGTGAGACCATGATTCCGGACTGGGTTGCATGGGAGCTTACGGCCGATGAGGTCAATCCGCCTGAGAAACTGCGGGGCGATGAGACATTCCGGTTTGACCCTAATACCAAGGGCAAGCGTACGGCTTACCGCGAGGACTACAGAAACAATGACGGCTGGCAACGCGGTCACATGGCGCCCAAGGCCGATATGCGCTGGTCAACAGAAGCCTATGAAGAGAGTTTCTACATGAGCAACATCTGCCCGCAGAACGGCACCCTGAACAGCGGCGATTGGGCCAACACCGAGAGCCTGGCACGCCGTATGGCAACCCGCTACGGCAGCGTCTATGTAGTGTGCGGTCCTATTATTGGCACCAACAGATACGGCACCTTGGGAGAGCATAAGGTGGTCATTCCCGACGCATTCTTCAAGGCTATGCTGTTAAAGGCCAACGGCAGGTGGCAAAGCATAGCCATGGTTCTGCCCAACGAGCCCACCCATCACGAGCCCGACTACTACTGGTGTACAGTCAATGAGTTGGAGTCTCTAATAGTGATGGATCTCTTCCCTGGCCTGGACGATGCCATTGAAGAGACTGTCGAAGGAACCATCAACAAATCCATCTGGTCCAGATAACTCAGATATACTCGTCAATGCGCTTGATTGCCAGACCATCCACTCCAATCTTGCAGAAAGCGTAGATGAAGGCGCTTGCCTGGCGGGCGTTGGTAATAAGAGGGATGTTGAAATCAACCGCCGTACGCCTTATCTGATAGCCGTTCTGGAGCTCACGCGGAGTGTTGTTCTTGGGAATGTTTATGGCCAGGTCAATCTTTCCGCCGCGCATGTAATCAATCACATTGGGCTTCTCGTCCGAATCCGGCCAGTGCAGCACCTCCTGCACCTTCACCCCGTTCTCCTCCAGAAATTTGGCCGTACCGCTGGTGGCGTAAATGTTATAGCCGTAATCATCAAGGATACGGGCGGCATCCAGCAGGTCAATCTTGGACTTGGTGGGGCCCGATGACAGCAGTATGCCCTTCTCCTTTGAAGGAACGCGTGTGCCTACCGATATCATACTCTTGAGCAGAGCCTCATGATAGTTGTCACCGATGCAGGCCACCTCACCCGTAGATGCCATATCCACGCCCAGTATGGGATCGGCCTTGAGCAGACGCGCAAACGAGAACTGTGAGCACTTTACGCCCACGTAGTCAATGTCGGCAAACGTCTTGCCGAAAGGCTCCACCTCACGGCCCAGCATTATCTCCGTAGCCATACCTATAAAGTTGAACTTGGTAATCTTGCTTACGAACGGGAAGCTTCTGGAGGCGCGAAGGTTGCATTCGATAACCTTGATGCTGTTCTCCTTGGCCAGGAACTGTATATTGAAGGGACCCGATATGTTCAGGGCTGCTGCAATCTTCTTGGAAATCTTCTTGATCTGACGGATAGT
>CADCLI010000183.1:1198-3379 GCA_902802285.1 uncultured Bacteroidales bacterium | reverse complement strand
TTTCCGGTAATTGCGCCGCGGAAAGCACCAGCACTAGCATTCCTAACACGAATCTTTTCATAGAACAATACTATTAATTAACTACAATCTCATCAATCTGCAAAGCGGAGTGGCCTGGAGCCGGATCCCTGTGAGCCACGAATCTGACGTACCGTGCCTCCACGTTGACCGGAGCCCCGAAGTCCATATAGTCTCCAGTGACTTGGGCCTCATTCTCTCGGCTAAAGGCTGCATATCCTATAAAAGACAGATGTAACAGAGTTTATACAAAGCAAAAATCCTGAGTTTTGGTTTGGGCCCCAAAAGATTCCTTTCCATGCTTTTCTGGAAAAACGCCCATAATAGCCTGAATATCCACCTCATTCTGAACTTGACCACATTCCTGTAATTGTTAAGTAGCCTGGAGCTGTTCTCTATCTCTGCCTTATGTTCAAATGCGTTGATGACCGCCTGTCTTGTCTTGTTCAGGAACTGCTCACTGCTCTCCAGTCCAAGATGGACAAGCGGATTGTCTATGTGAAGGATACTTATGCCTTTCTGCTCCAGTTCATGGCCGAACTGCACATCCTCATATCCGTAATGCACGTATGATTCGTCAAATCTCACTTTCATGAAATCATCCCGGTCTATGAGAAAAACCTTTGAATCGAATCTTGCATACGGAGTACGTCTGCGGAACTCCGCCGAACGCTCCTGATCGGCTCTCTTTTCATAAAGGTAACGCAGTTCGACGCCCGGTTCCGGGATTGAATCCGGATGAACCACACCGCCGCATATAACCGATGCCTGATCCGCCACATCCATGTAATCCTTAAGGAAAGACTTGCTCTTTATACAGGCGTCACAGTCCATGAACATCAGTTTTCTGTATCTTGCCTGGTTTGCCATGAAATTACGGATAGATGAGCGGCCGATATTATGGGGAAGCTCAAAGAAACGGCAGTTCTCATGACTTTCGGCTATCACCCGGTTATCCTTTACCAGATCCTTGTCTGTAGAGCAGTCATCGGCCACGATTATCTCATATGGAACGCCCAATACCAGACCCTGAAAATGGAGGTCCTTTATCAACTGGGTGCAATCCCAGTTATATACCGGTATGAGTATTGACAGCGAATCCATAAAAATGTCGTGATATTTGGCAAAAGTAACTATTTTTGCGAATCCTGAAACAATTATCGTTACTAATATTTAAAATGGACAGGCAGAAACAGATATACAAAGTAACGCTTGTGGGCGGTACAGTCAACGTGGTTCTATTGGCATTCAAGTTCATAGCAGGTATCCTGGGCAATAGCTCCGCCATGGTGGCCGATGCCATTCACTCCCTGTCCGATTTCGTTACAGACCTGATTGTACTGGTTTTCGTGTATATCAGCGGCAAGCCGCAGGACAAGTCCCACGATTACGGGCACGGCAAATATGAGACTCTTGCGCTGATATTCATAGGCATTGCCCTGTTGGCGGTTGCAATAGGAATATTTACCAGCGGAGCCCGTAAGATCCTGGCATGGTATCAAGGCGAGCAACTGGCAGCTCCGGGAATGCTGGCATTATGGGCTGCGCTCATATCCATCCTACTCAAGGAACTGACCTACCGATACACGATTCGCAAGGCAAAAGAGTTGGATTCATCGTCTATGGAAGCCAATGCCTGGCACCACCGCAGTGACGCCCTTTCATCCATCGGTACTGCCATAGGAATAGGTGGAGCAGTAATTCTGGGCAATCGATGGACCATACTTGACCCAATAGCATCATTGGTTGTGGGTGCATTCATTGTCAAGGTATCTTTTGACCTGATCAGCAGAGGCATAAGCGAACTGATGGAAAGCTCCTTGCCTGATGATGTGGAGGACGAGATAATGAAGATAACCGCTTCCGAACCCGACGTGATTGAACCGCACGACCTTAAGACCAGGCGCATCGGAAACCGATATGCCATTGAACTCCACATCCTTTTAAATGGAGATATCACCCTGGCCAAGGCGCATGAACATGCCGATTCGATAGAGAAGCGGCTTAAAGAGAAGTTCGGTAAAAACACCCATGTAGCCATACACATGGAGCCGGCAGAAACCGAGAACCCTACATAACCTGACTTCCGTACAGGGCAAAGTCACCGCGGGCCGGATCATCGGGCCAGATTCCGGCCATTTCAGCGGTGATTTCCATGCTTGT
>CADCLI010000183.1:0-1156 GCA_902802285.1 uncultured Bacteroidales bacterium | reverse complement strand
TTGCAGTGGCATAGACATGGGTGTCGACAGGCACCAGCAGACTGGCCGGGCTGACACGTGTCCATATGCCGAAGTCCACCGGACTATTCTTGCGTACCATCCACCGCAGGAACATATAGAGACGCTTGTTTGCCGATGTACTGCCAGGTAACGGGATACCGTTCACCCCATCGAACTCACGGCACAGCCTGAGCACGCCGGTTTCAAGTGATTCACCTGGAACGAACAGATACTCAAGACTTTCTATCCGCATGTACACCTGTGACATGCGCTCACAGAGAAGCCTGAAATCGGCCCACTTGTAAAAGCGGTACAGACAGCCTTCTTGCCCAAGACTTCTCCAGGAACCTGATACGATAAACCGGTATGGGCTACCGTCTGAGTCCATAATCCCATGGAGCATATCCAGTATGCCCAGAAACACTCTCCGGCTTCCGTATGCCATCCATGCTGAGATGAAAGCGGACACTTCAATATCGTGGCGGTCACTGTATCTGTGCGGAAACTGCACCGGATCGCCGTCTATGAAAGATGCACACTCGCAACGTCTGGCAGCTGTAATAAGTTCCTGTCTGGTTTCTTCTGTCATTGCTTTACAAATATAGTGCAAGCCGAGAGGAGAAAAAAGGAACTTGTTCATTTTTTATCCCGAGGCGAAGCCTATATTCAAAGCGAAGCTTTAAAATACTATAAAAGAGCCACAATAATAACCGCAAAAAAGGTAACTTTGCACTTTCAAAACAAAACTGATTATGGCAGAGAATACTGTAACTGAAAACAGCGAGAAGAAAAGTCTGAACTTCATTGAGGAGATGGTTGAGAAGGATCTGGCCCAAGGTAAGAACGGAGGCCGCGTACAGACCCGTTTCCCGCCGGAGCCCAACGGTTATCTTCACATCGGTCACGCCAAGGCTATCTGCCTTGACTTTGGTATGGCCGAAAAGCACGGAGGCATATGCAACCTGCGTTTTGATGACACCAACCCGACCAAGGAGGACACCGAATGCGTTGATGCCATCAAGGAGGATATCCAGTGGCTGGGATTCCATTGGGAAAACGAATTCTATGCATCAGACTATTTCCAGCAACTGTGGGATTTTGCAGTAGAGCTTATCAAAGAAGGTAAGGCTTACATAGACGAGCAGGATCAGGAGAC
>CADCLI010000182.1 GCA_902802285.1 uncultured Bacteroidales bacterium | reverse complement strand
TGCTCATGGTACTTCTCATCCCGACGCGAATCTCTGGGATATCTGGTTCAAGAAGGTCAAGATTACAAAATCTCTTCCCGTTGCCTGCGTTCTGACCATCGCTGCAGCGGGATCTGAGATGTCCGCGGATGCTGTTCTGACAAATGAGGAAGATGGTAAGAAAAAAGGCTTTGGTACGGAACTGAACCGCTGCAGGTTCGCAATCATGAATCCTGAGCTGCTGTTCTCAGTACCGGATTATTTCTTCTTTGCCGGCGTAGCTGATATCATGATGCATACCATGGAACGTTATTTCATCCCCGGGATCAAGTGTGATCTGACAGATGAGATTGCGGAAGGCCTCCTGCGTACGGTCATTAAGAATGCCAGGATCGTCAAAGAGAACCGGAACGATTATGACGCCAACGCGGAGATTATGTGGGCAGGCGCCCTGTCCCATAATGACCTGACGGAATGCGGCAGAGGAAAGGATTTCTCTGTCCATAAACTGGGCCAGCAGATGGGCGGCATGTTCGATCTGGTCCATGGCGCTACAATTACAGCCGTCTGGAGTGCGTGGGCTGCATGTCTGTATAAAGACTGCCCTTCCAGGTTCTCACAGTATGCCCGAAAAGTATGGGGCGTGACGGAAGAGGATGATATAAAGGCTTCTGAAGAAGGTATCCGCAGGACCGTCGCTTTCTTCCGGGAGATCGGCATGCCGGTATCCATTAAGGAAATGGGTATCACACCTAGCGAGGAAGAAATTGACAGGCTGTCTTTGGAGGCTTCCTACTTCAAGACGATTACAATTACCAAGATTAAGCCGGTAGATTATGAAGGCATTAAGGAAATGTATCATATGGCTATGGACGGCGTAGAGGTCTGATAAAATATGGCATATAAGAGAGGAGGGGGAATAATCCCCCTCCTGCTTGATTATACCGAACTATAGCCAATTACTAATTGGAAGACTGTTCGCCGGAATTCCTCCGCTCTTTTTGATCGGAATCTGACGTATAGCCATAACCATAGTTGTAGTTGTAATTGTAATAAGAAAATTGTCGTGTATTATCGGTTCCGGTCTTTGTTGCATCAAACATACTCAGAACGACCCCAAGGATATTGGTGTTTGTAGCTTCAAGTTGGGCTTTGGCTGCATATACATTATCCCGGGTAACATTATTATGACTGACGACAAGGATGGCACCGTCTGTGTATTTTGATAATACAGAAGTATCTGCCACAGCATTCACGGGGGGTGTATCACAAATAATCATATCATAAGCAGCCGACAGATCATTAAAGAGTTTGCCGGTAGAAGAACTCCCCAGTAATTCGGTGGTGTTATCAACAATCACGCCGGAAGGCATAAAATCAATACCATATTCATCCAGGTGAACAATGCAGTTTCTCCAGTTGGTTTCTGTCCCGTCAAGGTATTCTACAATTCCGTGCTGGCGCCGGCTCACACCTAGATAACGATGAAGGGTTCCCTTTCTCAGGTCACAATCAACAAGAAGGACTCTTTTGTTGTCCTGGGCATAAGAGATGCAGAGGTTGACCGCTACATTGGATTTTGATTCCGCGGGAATACTGCTGGTAATCATTATTACATGACCGCATTGACTGGATTCAATTACATAGCTGAGGTTAGTTCTCAACGCTCTGTAGGCTTCCTTGAAACCAAAAGAAGATGAATCGGAAATAATACGTAATTCACGATCTCCGTGCCTGTTCGGACTTGTTTTTTTATCTTTATTATTAAACAAAGGCATATGGTTTGCTCCCTTTAATTATTAGTTCTTTTGCCTAGTGACACTTTTTTGACCGATAGAGCCACCTTCTTCAAGAGGGATAACACCCAGAATTGGCAGACCAAGTTCTCTTGTGACATCCGCTTCTGTTTTGAAGGTATTGTTCAGCAGTTCTCTTAAAACAAAGAAACAGCACGATACAAATATGCCTATGAATGCGGATATCAGAATATATTTCATTTTATTGGGGGAAACCGGACGGCCGCTTGACCAAGGCTGATCGACTGTTTTAACAGAACCGACTTCTGCTTTATCAACAATCACAGCAGGTGCGAGGGAGACAATCTGAGCCACGATGTCCATAGCTATCTGGGGGTCTTCATTCTTCACTGTGACACGCATGACCTGTGTGTTATCTACAGTAGAAACAGAAATCATGTTAGATAGTTCAGCGTAGCTATAATCAAGGCCGAGTGTTCTAATGACCTTTTCTAGTACAGTATGGCTCTTTAAT
>CADCLI010000181.1 GCA_902802285.1 uncultured Bacteroidales bacterium | reverse complement strand
AAACACCAATGCCTGCCCCTCTTTATAGGGGGTCTCGTCAAAGGTGTTATAGTGATCGCATTTGGGACAGCATACTCGCTTCATCTATGGTGGTTTATAATAAATACAAGCAAAAGCTGACCTGTAAGCCGGGTTCAGTAGGGTCGGTACACGTACCTTCCCCGTCTGCCATTAATCTTGACCTGCCGTTGCCGGCCAGGCTCCGTAGCCTTGAGGCTACGCGCGTTCTACCCTCCGGCTCAGGCGAGCAGCCTTCTGACGCCGGTATACATGAACTTGCAACTTCCAAGGCGCACAGCACCTGTGTCACCATAGGCCTGGTGGGCTCTTACCCCGCCTTCTCACCCTTACCTTTCGGCGGTTGTTTTCTTCTGCGCTTATCAGCCGTCACCGACTGCTTCCCGTTAGGAAGTGGAATGCTCTGTGTCGCCCGGACTTTCCTCAGCCCCTTGAAGGACAGCGGCAGACCGGTCAGCTTTCGGATTGCAAAAATACTCATTATTTCATACATTTTGAACTTATGACTATATTTGCACATTAATTGACAGCATTGTGATTATGAAAAAGACATTGATATTATTGCTCGCATTGGGCGCATTGCCTCTCTGGGGGCAGAAAAACGGCGGAATCACCGAAGAGATGTTAAGTCAGATCCGCAAAGGGTATGGTGATACTCCTGCCGAAAAAGCCGTTCGTAACGCGCTCTCCGGCCAGTCAATAGCCGCATTGGCAATCAATGCCGATAACCTGGCCATGATAGATACACATTTCTCAAATAAGGTAAAGACAAAAGGTATTACCAATCAGAAGTCTTCAGGCCGTTGCTGGTTATTTACCGGCTTGAATGTCCTTCGGGCAAAGATGATTTCAACTCATGACTTGAGCGAGTTTGAGTTTTCCCAGAACTACTGTTCTTTCTATGACCTGCTAGAGAAATCCAATCTTTTCCTGCAGGCAATTATAGATACACGTTCCAAGCCTGTTGACGACCGTGAGGTGGATTGGCTTTTCAAGAACCCGATAGGAGATGGCGGACAGTTTACAGGTGTTTCAAATCTTATAATGAAATACGGAGTAGTTCCCAATAATGTCATGCCTGAAACATATCAAAGCAACAATACATCCGAGATGCGTTCCATTCTGTCTCAGAAGTTGCGTCAGTTCGGACTGGAACTTCGTGAGCTGAAACCGGCCGAAGCTTCGAATCGCAAGGTAGAGATGCTTACGCAGATTTACGGAATTCTTGTCAAGTGCCTGGGCGTGCCGCCCACTGAGTTTGAATGGGCCAGATATGACAGCAAGGGGAATCTGGTAAGTCGCAAGACATATACCCCCAAGTCTTTCTATGATGAATTCATCGGTCAGGATTTGGAGAATAACTATGTCATGATTATGAATGATCCCGTCCGTGAATACTATAAGACCTATGAAATAGAATATGACCGCCACGTTTATGATGGAGACAATTGGGTTTATGTTAACCTTCCCATAGAACGTATCAAAGAGATGGCAATTTCATCAATCAAGGATAATACGGCTCTGTATTTTTCTTGTGACGTCAGGAAATACCTTGATTCTGACAAGGGAACTCTGGATCTTGCTAATATGGATTATGCATCGCTGTTCGATACCCAGTTTCCGATGGACAAGAAGCAGCGCATTCAGACCTACGCCAGTGGTTCTTCGCATGCAATGACACTGATGGCTGTCGATCTTGATGATTCAGGTGCTGCAAAGAAATGGATGGTTGAGAACAGCTGGGGTGCAACATCGGGTTATAAGGGCTATCTCATCATGACAGATGAGTGGTTTAATGAATATATGTTCCGTCTGGTTGTAGAGAAGAAATATGTTCCCTCCGATATCTTGCAACTGCTTGACAGGAAACCTCAGAAACTCCCCGCCTGGGATCCCATGTTCCTACCTGAAGAATAGTTGGATTTAAATAAATAATAAATGAAGAAATTATCTTTGATTGCCTTATCAGCACTAATGCTGACAGGCATTGTGGCTTGTTCCAAGTATGAAACCGTAAAGGGGGACCCGATGAAGGTAAAAATATACACCCTTGAAAACGGACTGAAGGTTTACATGTCTGTTAATAAGGAACAACCCCGTATCCAGACCTATATTGCAGTCCGGAACGGAGGCAAGAACGATCCTTCAGACAACACCGGATTGGCTCACTATCTTGAACATATCATGTTTAAGGGAACCGAAAGTTTCGGCACTTCCGATTATGCAGCCGAAAAACCGTATCTTGACCAGAGAGAACAGCAGTTCAATAT
>CADCLI010000180.1 GCA_902802285.1 uncultured Bacteroidales bacterium | reverse complement strand
AAGCCGTCGGACATAGATTACGTGAACGCTCACGGTACTGGAACTCCCAACCACGATGAGAGTGAGCGCCAGGCCATGATGCGCGTGTTCGGCAAGGATCTGCCGCCGGTGTCATCGACCAAGGGCATGACGGGTCATACCACAAGTGCATCGGGAGCAATTGAGACGGTTATCTGTATTCTGGCTCTTAAGAACGGATTCCTGCCCGTGAACTACGGATTCAGTAATCCTATGGAGAACGGCATCGTGCCTAACATGGATCTGCACAAGGGCTGCAGGTTGCGTCATGTGCTCTGCAACTCATTCGGTTTTGGCGGAAACGACTCATCATTGGTAATATCGGCAGTGGAATGATTATGGAAAAGACATCTGTTAAAATTCTGTCTGCCAAGCAGATATCAATCCAGAATCCGCTCTCTGAGGAGTGGATGGAGAATCCTCTGTCATACACTGAGGATTACGTGCGTGCCGTTGACCCTGATTTCAAGCAGTTCATATCGGCCGGCGATGCGCGCCGTATGGGTAAACTGCTCAAGCGTGCTCTTGCCACATCGCTCTCCGCGTTGCAGGAGGGTGGAATAGAGAATCCTGACGCCATTATAACCGGAACGGGATTCGGCAGTATTGAGAATACGGAGCTTTTTCTGGATGCGCTGGTACGTGAGGGTGAACAACTGCTCAAACCCACTCAGTTCATGCAGTCAACGCACAACACAGCATCGTCCCTGATAGGAATACATACCAAATGCCACGGATACAACTCCACCTACTCTCAGAAGGGTTTCTCGTTTGACAGTGCCCTGTATGATTCCTGGATGCAGTTCCGTCTGGGCAGGATCAGCTCTGCACTGGTGGGTAGCCACGATGAGATGTCGCCCGTGTTCTCAGGGTTTGTGCGCAAGGCCGGTCATGTAAAGGAGGGTGAGATTTGCAGCGAGGCTGCCGTATCTGTACTTCTGGCAGACAGCGGTGATTCGGCATACTGCTCACTTGAAGGCGTAAAGCTGTTTGACAGACCCTCTCAGGATACTCTCAAGCAGGTTTTGGCCGATATGACCGCGGGCGGCACGGATGCCGTGATGACGGGCATGAGCGGCAACGCTGAGAATGATTCATGGTACGGATTCCTGGATGCTATGCTACCGGGTGTTCCTAAGTTAAGATACAAGCCCCTGTTCGGGGTCAACTTCTCGTCATCGGCCATAGGATTCTATGCATCGGCATGCTGCCTAAAAAGGGGTAGTGTACCGGCTGTGCTTTCGGCATCGGGCAAGGCTATTGACTGCCGCAAGGGCATTCTGGTGGTGAATGTGGTTGAGGGACGTCATTATTCATTCGCACTTTTGAAACCGGTATGTGGAAGATAATTCCTTACTCATTGCTGCAGAGCCTCCTGTTGGCGGCAGGTCAGCTTATGATGAAGCTGGCCCTTAACCACATGAGCCCGTATCAGGGTTTCTGGCGCTTTATAGGCCATGAAATTACCAACTGGTGGTGGCTGGGCTGCGGCATATCAATGGGTGGCGCTACGGTGATGTGGTTCTATATAATGAAGAACTTCCCGCTCAGTGTGGCATATCCCTTAAGTTGCCTGAGTTTTGTGTTCGGAATGCTGGGAGCCATGCTGTTCCTGGGCGAGCAGATTCCGCTGGGTCGCTGGATAGGCATCGGCCTCATACTGGTGGGTGCGGCATTCATAAGCAGATAATATGAAGAGGCTCTATTTCATAGTTACCGGTCTTGTCCTGCTGCTGGCAGTGGGAGTGTGGGCTGTACCGTTCGGCGGGCAGCAGACTGAGAATGAGATGATTGAGAGTATTGCCAAGGCGTGCTCCGATATGCGTTCCATGAAGTGTGACATAAGCCAGACACGCACTGTTCCGCTCATGGACGAGCCTCAGAAATCATCCGGTACAATGATTTTTATTCAGCCTTCAAGGTTCTGTCTGGATTATAAGGAGCCTTTTGAGTGGAAACTCAAGGTTGACGGAGACAACGTGACGGTTGGCTCCGGTCAGGAGGCCACTGGTGATGCTGGACGCCTTTACAAGGGTATGTCGGGCATGATTCTGGGATGCATGTCTGGGCAGATGCTCAAGGATAACCGCACATTCAGCGTATCCGTGACCGATACCGGTGCGGAGTGGAAGGCAGTGATGATTCCGCAGCGCCGTGACATGAAGAAGATGTTCAGCCGTATTGAACTGGGATTCGATCCCGAAACACGTCTGCTTAAAAGACTTCTTATGGAAGAGGCCGGAGGTGGCAGTACGGAGATATTTATAAGCAATGTGAAACTGAACGGGGACTATGAGGCTGAATGGTGATTTTTACAGGA
>CADCLI010000179.1 GCA_902802285.1 uncultured Bacteroidales bacterium | reverse complement strand
CAGCAGTGTAAACAGAGCCAGTATTGTGACTCCCCAGTACCTGTACCCCAGTGATGTGACAGTAGCTCCGGATGATCCTGTAAGAATCGGATATCGATTCCTTGGCTGGAATACCGCAAAGGACGGATCCGGCAGCATGTTTGAATTTGGAAATGAACTGACGAAAAACACAACCATCTATGCCCAGTGGGAGGCACAGGTAGTTACCTACAACGTTATCTATTGGACAGAGATCCTGAGCAATGGACCCACAGGAACGCACGATGCGGTAGACGAGAACGGAAGCTTTGATGAGAGCAAGGCGATCTGGTCAAGGTATGGTGCGGGTACCGATCAGGCTCTTACAGGTTCCACTGCCAAGGTGCTGGAGGCAGACTCCATGCCGGGCAATATTTCTGTCCCTCAGTATTATGAGTTCTATAAGTCTGCGGAAAAGGAAGTTGCCGGTGACGGCTCTACAGAGATCAATGTGTATTTCAGGCTGAAAACCTATGAGTTCCGATGGAAATGGGATAACTATTCCGACTCTGATGGGACAGTCGAGTTTTATATCAAGACAGACATAGGAGATATTTATGCCGATGAGCAAGGACACGGTTCTTATACAATTAACGCTGTGCTGGGAGAAAGTGTAGCCAATAAGACACCGGTGCTGGAGGTCCGCGGTGACAATCTGAACCCGGAGGCGCTCTGCTACGGATGGGCATGCCCTCGCAGGCTGATTTATGGATTCTATACCAATCAGGTAAGAAATTCAATTCCCTATTACTGGATTGATGAGATGGAACTGGGAGGGAGTTTCACTGCGATCTATTCCAGGAGTATGGTCAATATGCAGTTTAACTCCTGGGTGGAAAGTATAGAAGATGATGATCTCTATGAAATTAAGAGCACCGATGATAGAGTTCGTGCCAGAAACACCACATATCTCCCATCCAACTCCACGAAATATATGGTTCACGCTGACGTTCCCGGGGACGTCCGTAATCCCACGAAACCGGGAGCAAATTACCCCGACGTTGTCCAGCAGAATGTGACGATCGACGGAAAAGACTATGCACTTGTCTATAACTGGTACTATCTGCGGAGAAGGTTTGATTTAATATTCAAGGATCATGAGGGCAGCGCAAACTATGTTGCCAACTACGTGGAGCTTTCTTCTCAGGCGCCGGTCAAGTATGGTGCGCCCATTACCGATTACTACCATGTGCCCGAGAAGGAAGGATATGATTTCCTCGGATGGTATGATGTAGAAGGAAACCAGGTTACAGATGAAAACGGAAATCTGCTTCCGGCGTATGAAAACGAAATCATGCCGGCTATGAATACGGTCCGAGAGGCTTATTGGAGAAAGAGCGGTACGGTAACCGTCACTTTTGATCCTAACGGCGGATCATTTGAAGATGGCACCGCAGCAGTCAAGGACTTTGAAAAGACAAAGGATACACTGTTCCCGACCCAGGATATTCCGAAATTAAACGATCGTGTTGGTTATGTGTTTGATACATGGATCTATTCAGACGGCGCTGAGGCAGGAAAACCCTTTGATTTTGAACATACGCAGCTCATCAAGGATGTAAGTCTTAAAGCGAGATGGATCAGCATGGCGAGTGTTCAGGTGGAGTATGACGCAAAAGATCACGGGACCTTCCGGGATGGCAGTGAATTTTATGACGATTCCGCAAAGCGTTGGGATGGAACGGGGGTGATTCTACGCGGTGCGCCGGAAAAAGTTGATGAGGGATATTACTTTATCGGCTGGCAGATGACAGACAGCCCCGCAATATACAAAGCTGGCAGTGCAGTTTCTATCGTTGCAGACAGTAATGGTAAATGTATTTTTACTGCGGTATATGACAAAACTCCCATAGATGCAAGGTTAACGTATCACTCCAATTATCCGGAGAGTACGGGTAAGGAGAACAGCGAAACCACGGTCATTAAAGCCAACAACAGCGGACTGAATATTGCCGCAGCGGAAGACGTTGCCTTCTCCCTGAAAGGCTACACATTCCAGGGCTGGAGCGAGCTAAGTGACGGCACGGTGAAGTATCAGCCTGGTAAGGAAGCAGGAATTGATAACCGCTCGGAGAATGATCTTTATGCCATTTGGGCGGTCAACAGATATAAGCTTACCGTGGATCCCAATGGCGGTACTTGGGGAGGAACTGAGGAAACTACAGAGTACATTATGGACTACCAGGAGACAAAGGATATTGAAGACCCCACATGGGAAGGACATACCTTTGTCGGCTGGACGCTTACACCGGCGGACAGCGAATCCGTTCTGCAAAACAGGGTCTTCACAATGGGAGTTAAAGATACTGTCCTGACAGCCCAATGGCAGAAAGTGA
>CADCLI010000178.1 GCA_902802285.1 uncultured Bacteroidales bacterium | reverse complement strand
CGCCGTGATATTACGGTGCATACGCTTCAGGACAGGGTCACTGATGTGCTGCAGGGCTATATCCATGTACTTGCACACATTGTCACGGTCACGCATTACAGGCAACAGGTCAAACGGGAAGTTGTTGGGGTAACCGTAATGCAGGCGCAGCCACTCTACGCCCGGTATGTCCGAAATACGCTGCACAAGTTCAGCCAGCATAGGCTTATGAGCGATATCAGTCCCGTAATAGGTCAGGTCCTGAGCTATAAGCTGGATTTCCTTAACGCCATTGGCCACCAGTTTGCGTGCCTCATCCAGAATATCCTCCTGGCTGCGGGAACGGTATTTGCCCGTCATCAGCGGTATCGCGCAATAGGCACAGCCACGGCTACAGCCTTCGGCTATCTTAAGATAGGCGTAATGGGACGGCGTGGTAATGCAGCGTTCATTGCATATCTCCCCGTACCATTTACGGCCGGTCTCCTTAAGGATACCGTCCCAGTCAAACTTGCCGTACCATCCGTCCACCTCAGGTATCTCGGCAGTCAGTTCCTTGTGGAACTTCTGTGACAGGCAGCCCATTACATACAGTTTACTTATCTTTCCGGCTTTCTTAAGCTCAGCGCACTCCAGGATCATATTGATTGATTCCTCCTGGGCATCGGCTATAAAACCGCAAGTGTTGATTACCACAGTTTCGGCATTGACTTGTTCAGGATCATGTCTCACCTTAAGTCCGTTGGCTCTAAACTGAGCCATAAGTTTCTCAGAATCAACCAGATTCTTAGAGCAGCCTAAAGTGATTATGTCAACGCTGTCCCTGCGCATATCAATCCATTTTGAACAGAGAGTCTACAAACTCAGTCTTATTGAAAACCTGCAGATTGTCTATCCCCTCACCAAGTCCTACGTATTTGACCGGAACCTTGAACTGATCCGATATTCCTATCACCACACCACCCTTGGCGGTGCCGTCCAGTTTGGTTATGGCCAGCTGTGTGACATGGGTTGCCAGAGTAAACTGCCTGGCCTGCTCAAAGGCGTTTTGACCGGTAGATCCGTCCAAAACAAGCAGCACGTCATCGGGAGCGCCCTCCACAACCTTGTTCATCACGTTACGAATCTTGGTAAGCTCGTTCATCAGACCTACCTTGTTGTGCAGACGGCCTGCGGTATCAATCAGAACCACATCCACATCATTCGCCACGGCCGAACTGAGAGTATCATACGCCACCGATGCGGGATCGGACCCCATTTCCTGCCTTATGACCGGAACATCCACCCTGCGTCCCCACTCCTGCAGCTGGTATGCCAGTTTGCCTATGGTGGTGGTTTTGCCTACTCCGTTCACTCCTACCACAAGCACCACATAAGGCTTGCGTCCTGCAGGAATGCTGAAAGGCTCCGTATCATCATCGGGATTGTTCTCAACCAGCAGGGCCGAAATCTCCTGGCGCAGGATTGCGTTGAGTTCGGATGTGCCCATATACTTGTCGCGTGCCACACGCTCCTGGATGCGTTTGATAATCTTGAGAGTGGTCTCTACGCCTACATCGGATGTGATAAGAACCTCCTCAAGATTATCCAGCACCTCATCGTCAACCTGTGACTTTCCGGCCACAGCACGTGCTATCTTGGAGAATACGCTGGTCTTGGTCTTTTCAAGGCCTTTGTCAAGAACTTCCTTTTTATCTTTTGAGAAGAATGAAAACAAACCCATATATTTCGGTGAATACGGCAAAAATAAATCGTACTCAAACTGCAAAAGTAATTAAATAAGGTGATAAATGCAACAGTAAACAAAAAAGAAGAGCAACCCTTAAAGGCTGCCCTTCCTTAATCCATATTTAAGTATTCAGTTACTTGAGAGCGTCCTTAAGCTGCTCGTCGGTAACGATCTGCTCCGTGAACATGTAAGCACCGGTCTTGGGGCTCTTAACCATCTTAATGACCTTGGCCATTGAGACCTTACCCTGACGCAGGGTAGCAACTACTTTCTTTGCCATAGGTTATAACGTATTACTTGATCTCACGATGGATAGTCATCCTCTCTCAGGAGTGTTCTTCCTGTTCTTGGTGGTAATGTAACGGGAAGTACCCGGCATACCGCTGTCCTTGTGCTCAGTGCATTCCAGGATAACCTGAACCCTGTTGCCTTTTACTTTCTTTGCCATAGTAGTATGAACTCCTTTCTGTTATTACGCAATGATTCTGATGTCTTTCCAATCGCAATAGCCATTGGCAACTGCCTCCTTGAGAGCGGCATCAAGACCTTTCTTGTTAATGATTCTCAGGCCGGCAGCACTGAGTTTGAGGCTGATCCAGCAGTTCTCCTCTACATAGAAGAACTTCTTGGTGAACAGGTTAACATCAAATGTCCTCTTGGTTCTGCGCTTTGAGTGGGACACGTTGTTGCCAACCATTGCCTTCTTTCCGGTGATCTGACAAATTCTTGACATATCTATCTGTTTTTATTCGTTTTTTGCACTGTTCTCAAAACAGGGTGCAAATTTACACGATTGTTTTCATTCTTCCAAACAAACCAGATTGTTTTTTATTTGTTTAGCATTATTTGTGGTTTACTTTTTCCATGCGGCAAGCACTCGTTGCTTCGCTACACTCGGTTTTTTGCGCTTAACGGCCTGAAAGGCCTTAAGCGTCAGGATGGGAACCCTACTGCGTATCAGAACCATTTTACCTTTTCTTAGTTTGGGGCGGCCACGCCCCAAACCCGTTCCATTCCACTACGTTCCATTCCACTCTGCCGGCCTCCGGCCGGGTAAAACGGAACCCCGACGGGCTTCGCTGTCGGGGTTTCGTTTTACTTGGTGCAGAGGGAAACTATATCCTTGTGTTGGAATAGATTGGTACATCTATCCCGCAGAAATCCTTGTCCAGGTATTTGAAATAGCCGGTGCAGGCTATCATGGCGGCGTTATCGGTGGTGTATGAGAACGGCGGGATATAGACCTTCCAGCGGTAACGGCGCGCGTGGTCCTGGAAAGCCTCACGCAGGCCCGTATTGGCCGACACCCCACCCGCCACTGCGATGCGGTTTATGCCGGTATCCTTGGCCGCCTGACGCAGCTTTTTCATCAGTATCTCAACGATGGTACGCTCCAAGGATGCGCAAAGGTCCTCCTTGTGATGTTCGATGAAATCGGGATCCTCCTTAACCCAGTCACGCAGATTGTAAAGGAAAGATGTCTTGAGTCCGCTGAAACTGTAATTGTAACCGGAAATATTGGGCTTGCTGAAAGTGTAAGCCTTGGGATTGCCCTGACGTGCCAGCCGGTCAATTATCGGGCCACCCGGGTAACCGAACCCCATCACCTTTGAGCACTTGTCCATAGCCTCGCCCGCGGCATCATCGATAGTCTGGCCCAGAATTTCCATCTTATTGTATGATTCCACCTTGACTATCTGTGAGTTACCGCCCGATACCAGCAGGCACAGGAACGGAAACTCCGGAGCATTGCCCTCCTCGCCCGGCTTGCGGATGAAATGGGCCAGGATATGTCCCTGCAGATGGTTAACCTCTATCATAGGTATATCCAGCGAACGGGCGAAACCCTTGGCAAACGATACGCCCACCAGCAGCGAGCCCATCAGACCGGGACCGCGCGTAAATGCTACGGCACTAAGCTGCCCGGCATCAATTCCGGCCCTTTTCAACGCGGTATCCACCACAGGCACGATGTTCTGCTGATGTGCACGGCTGGCCAGTTCGGGCACCACCCCGCCATACTCCTCATGAACCTTCTGGCTGGCCACCACATTTGACAGCAATTCACCGTTATGGACCACCGCAGCCGACGTATCATCGCAAGATGACTCAATTCCCAGTATATAAATGTTATTATTATTCATCAGCCCATTTTTTTGCTTTCGGTCTGCAAAGTTACCACAAATATTCTCTTATTTTGCACCAATTTGAAAGCTAACACACATCATACTATGATTTGGAACCAAAAACTGGAATGCATGTCGCGTGATGAGATGCGCGCTCTGCAGGGTGAAAAACTCAAGAAGATAGTAGCTCACGCCTACAACAATTCGCCTTTTTACAGGAAAAGATTCGATGAACACGGAGTTCATCCCGATGACATCAAGAGCATTGATGATATAGTCAAGCTGCCTTTCACCGTAAAGCAGGACCTGCGCGACAACTACCCGTTCGGTATGATGTGCGTACCAATGACAGACATTCTGCGTCTCCACGCCTCATCAGGCACTACAGGTAAACCCATCGTAGTAGGATATACACAGAAGGACCTTGACAACTGGTCAGAGGCCGTAGCCCGCTGCCTTACGGCTTTCGGTCTCGGAAGCGACGATCTGGTTCAGATATCATACGGTTACGGCCTTTTCACCGGCGGTCTGGGCGCCCATGACGGCGTAACCAAGATAGGCGGTACAGTAATCCCCACCAGCAGCGGC
>CADCLI010000177.1 GCA_902802285.1 uncultured Bacteroidales bacterium | reverse complement strand
ACACCGCGGACACAACCAGACCGTACGCATTCCCGGCACCCATAAGTGCTTTGTGACATCGCAGAACCATGGTTTCGCCATTGATGACAGCACGCTGCCTGCCGACTGGGAACGAATGTTTGAGAACCTTAACGACGGCACGAATGAAGGTATTAAGCATAAGTCAAAGCCCTTCTTCTCAACGCAATTCCACCCCGAGGCATCAAGCGGACCTACCGATACGGGTAATCTGTTCGGTATGTTTGTGGAGAATATGATACAATACTCTAAGAAATGAATGATGCTATGGAAGATGTAAAGAGAGTACTTGTGCTCGGATCAGGGGCACTCAAGATAGGTCAGTCAGGTGAGTTTGATTACTCAGGATCGCAGGCCCTTAAGGCACTGCGTGAGGACGGCAAGTTCACGATACTTATAAACCCCAACGTGGCAACGGTCCAGACATCCGAGGGTGTGGCCGATGCCATCTATTATCTGCCCATAACCCCCGCGTTTGTGGAGAAGGTAATCCAGAAAGAAAAGCCCGACGGCATTATGCTTGCATTCGGCGGCCAGACCGCATTGAACTGCGGTGTTGAACTCTACAAGAGCGGCATACTGGACAAATACGGAATCAAGGTGCTGGGTACGCCTGTTCAGGCCATAATCAATACCGAGGACCGTGAGCTGTTTGCCGATATGATGCGCTCCATAGGTGTCAAGACCCCGCGCAGTGAGGCTGTAAACAATATGGACGAGGCTCTTAAGGTAGTAAAGGAGATAGGTTATCCGGTTATAGTACGTGCAGCCTATACGCTGGGCGGTCTTGGCTCAGGTTTCTGCTCCAATGATGACGAACTTAAGAAAGTTGCCGCATCGGCATTCTCATACTCCCCGCAGATACTGGTAGAGGAGTCACTCAAGGGCTGGAAGGAGATTGAGTACGAGGTGGTGCGTGACCGCTATGACAACTGTATCACCGTGTGCAACATGGAGAACTTTGATCCGCTGGGTATCCATACAGGTGAGAGCGTGGTTGTAGCTCCGTCACAGACTCTGAGTGACCATGAATATCACAAGCTGCGCCGCATTGCAATAGATATAATCCGTCACGTGGGTATAGTGGGAGAGTGCAACGTACAGTACGCCCTGGACCCCAATTCCGATGATTACCGTGTGATAGAGGTCAATGCCCGCTTGAGCCGTTCATCGGCTCTGGCATCAAAGGCAACCGGTTATCCGCTGGCGTTTGTAGCCGCCAAACTGGGCTTAGGCTACGGTCTGGATGAGATTCCCAACTCTGTGACCAAGGTAACTTCGGCCTGCTTTGAGCCAGCCCTGGATTACGTGGTGTGCAAGATACCGCGCTGGGACCTGGGTAAGTTTGAGGGCGTGTCACGTCTTATAGGCTCCAGCATGAAGTCTGTGGGCGAGATCATGTCCATAGGCCGCACCTTTGAGGAGGCTATCCAGAAAGGTATGCGTATGATTGGGCAGGGTCTGCACGGATTTGTGTGCAACAACGTGCATGTGCCCGATATCGAGACCGAGCTGGTGAATCCCACCGACCGCCGTCTGCCGGCCATTGAGCAGGCTTTCGCTCAGGGTTATACCGTAGATAAACTGCATGACCTTACCAAGATTGACAAGTGGTTCCTGTGGCGCCTTTACAACATACACCGCATCAAGGAACAGCTGTCCGAGACTGCTGATATAAAGAATGTAAGTGAGGACCTGCTGCGTGAGGCCAAGTGCATGGGATTCAGCGATTATCAGATAGGTAAACTCACCATCAATGGCGATAAACTGAATCCTCACGAGAAACAGGCAGCAGTACGTAAATATCGTAAGTCATTGGGTATATTGCCTGTAGTCAAGCAGATTGATACGCTTGCAGGTGAGTATCCGGCATTCACCAACTACCTTTATATTACCTATAACGGCACTGAGAACGATGTTCAGTTTGAGCAGGACGGCAAGTCCGTGATAGTTCTGGGTAGCGGTGCTTACCGCATAGGTTCATCCGTTGAGTTTGACTGGTGCGGTGTGGCTGCCGTAAAGAAGATCCAGGAGATGGGTTACCGTGCGGTCATGATAAACTACAACCCGGAGACCGTAAGTACCGACTACGATACCTGTGACCGCCTGTTCTTTGATGAGCTTACACTGGAACGTGTATTGGACATATGTGATATGGAGGCTCCCAAGGGCGTGATAGTATCCACCGGCGGTCAGATTCCAAACAACCTGGCACTGCTGCTGGATCATGAGGGTATCAACATCCTGGGTACATCGGCCAAGAGCATAGATATGGCCGAGGACCGTCAGAAGTTCTCAGAGATGTGTGACTCCTTAGGTATTGACCAGCCGCGTTGGAAAGAGCTTACCAGTATGGACGATATATGGAGTTTTGTGGATATGTTTATATATTTCGGCATAAAATTCACCCTCTTTCTAAAATTATGCTGATATGGTAGCACGTTTCAAAACATTTGTCAAGAGATTTGAATAAATTCATTAAAAATGACGATAATTCAATAAAAACAA
>CADCLI010000176.1 GCA_902802285.1 uncultured Bacteroidales bacterium | reverse complement strand
GCCAATTCCTGAATCTGTTGTGGAGTCAGACCCAGCAAACGCTCGGCAGCAGCCAGCATGGATTCGGGCTCAGTGGAAATACCCACGGTAAAGCGGCAAGGAACATCGACACGGATGTTCTGTCGCGACAGGGCATTGGTGAGGTTGGCATCAATGCTGATGGGGGTCAGCGACAGGTAGGCGTAGTCCTGAATAACGGGCCACACGAAAGTACCACCGCCATGCACACACTTGGCACTCTTGCTGGTGCCAGAAGTTCCGTAAACAACCAGAATCTTGTCCGAAGGGCAACGTCTGTATCTCCTGATAATGGTCGCAAACAGAATGAAAAGGAGGACTACTCCTATCACTACGAGAATTGAAATGTTACTTGGATTCATTTTATTAATATTAAGTTGTTATTAATCCCATTAAATCACTTTACTAGCAGCAGGTCATCTCCCAGCACCTCCACTATCTCAACCTGTCCGCCTGTCGGTATTTCCGATTCGCTGTCTGTCATGGCGTCTATCTCATGTACGGAACCCTTGACACTCACCTGCACCTTACCGCGTCCTGAACGGGCTGCAGGAATACGCAAGTAGACATCCGCCTTAAGACCTACTGCCTCACTCATCCTGAAACTGCCGTCATGAGACAGTTTCATAACCTGGCGGAACATGAATACGAATGCCAACACAAACAGAAGACCGACTGCAATAGCCACGACCTGAAGTAACCAGCGTTTTTCGAAAGAATTGAAGAAAAGTACGCCGGCCCATCCGTAACCAAGCAGGAAATTGATCAGATTGCGGAATGAAAACACACCGCTCAACTCGCCGTTTTCCACGGAATCGACAGAGCCATCCATAGGACCGGCATCAACATCGGCATCAGTGCCCAGTCCGACAAAAGTCATGATGGTCTGAATGATAAACACCAGCGACGCGCAGCAAGCAACTATCCAGAAAAACTTCTGCAACGGCTCAAAAGAACTGAAATCAATCATAATAGTAGTAAAAAAACAATTATTGGTTAACAAATGCATGGCCTTATCTCAGGACCACTTTTTACAAAAATAGTGTTTCCATACGGAATAATTACACTCCACAAAGAAAAAAAAGTAACTTTGCGTGAATTTACCATCCATTGGGCTTAATGGAACTGCCGATGTATGACACATTGCTGAGCCTGCCCCTTTTCCAAGGGCTGAGTCAGGCTGATTTCAACAGTCTTCTCCAGAAGATACGACTGGATTTTGTCCGTTATGAATCGGACACTGTCATTTTCAGTGCAGGCGATTTGTGCAAGAGTCTGGCTTTTCTCATCAACGGAACGGTGCAAAGTTCCAGAAAAGGAACGGAATCGGATTTCACATTTTTTGAAACGATAGACGCCCCGTGTCTTATGGAACCCTACTCCATGTTCGGCAGGGCCGGCGTTTACAACCGTTCCTACACAGCCGTGACCCAATGCAGTTTCCTTATGATTGACAAGCAGTACATATACACCGAACTTGGCAAGTACAATATCTGCCGCATGAACCTGCTTAATATACTATGCGGAAAGGTGCAGCAGTTGGACGGACATATCTGGAGCATGTGCGGCATGACCCTGAGGGAACGGATCGTTCATTTCATCAAGGGGCTTTCGGATGTCCAGTACGGACAGAAACAGTTAACCATAAAGATGAACGACCTGGCATTGCTTATGGATGCCACCAGACTTAACGTATCGCGTGAACTGAATTCCCTGGAGTCTGAGGGGCTGATCTCCCTGCGACGGAAAGAGATTCTTATTCCCGCACTAGAAAACCTTATTTGACTATGGACCAAGCAAAAAAAGCGGCGATTGACCGCAGATATGCAAGAATGGCACTTATATGGGCAGAGAACTCATACTGTGAGCGCAGGAAAGTGGGCGCCCTGGTAGTCAAGGACAACATGATCATTTCCGACGGATACAACGGCACCCCTACCGGGTTTGAAAACATCTGCGAGGATGACAACAACGTCTCCAAGCCCTATGTCCTTCATGCCGAGGCTAACGCGATAACCAAACTTGCGCGTTCATCGAACAGCAGTGACGGCGCCACTCTGTATGTAACCGCATCGCCTTGTATTGAATGCGCAAAACTTATCATCCAGTCTGGCATAAAGAGAGTTATTTATACCGAACAATACAGACTTACTGATGGCGTAGATCTGCTCAAACGGGCAGGTGTAGATGTTGAATACATGAATTTGAACTCTGAAAAATGAAGACACTGAAAAAAATCATACAGGTAATATTTGTCCTCACCATGGGATTCTTTCTGGGCATAGAGGTCATGGTGGGTATATGGAAAAGGCACAACCCGCATATGAGCGACGCTTCAAGGACTCCCGGTTCACAGAAAGTGGAGACTCTCATAAAGGCTATTGACCGCAAATATGTGGATGAGGTTGACATGGATTCCATAATGGACCGCATACTGCCAGTGATTCTTGAAGAACTGGATCCCCATTCAGCCTATTATCCGGCCGAAGAGACTCAGGTCAGCAATGACGAAC
>CADCLI010000175.1 GCA_902802285.1 uncultured Bacteroidales bacterium | reverse complement strand
CCAGTCTACAAACCATTCCCGGGCTTTGTAAAGCACAGAGGGGCTGAACTTGCAGCCTGCCATGACATGGATCAGCAAGTCGGGAGTTTCTTTACCGCACAAGCCGTTCAAAACTGAGGGAGAATCGTTTTGCTGCAGCATGCGCCAGCACATATAGGCTGCCGGCAGAACGATGCAGGTAAAAAGATCCTTCAGCCCCGTGTCGAACAGATGCTGCCACAGGAATTGATGCCGGTACGCCATCGTTGCCCCTAGCTTTTCCGCGCACGCCTTTCGGGCTGTTCTATCCGTTCAATAAAAAAGCCCATCGTGACGATGGGCTCCATATGCTTTGTTCCCATCGTTCAAGCTTTAGCACCTTGACCTTTCCGGTCAGGTTGCTGTGCGGTCATGGAGCTTGTCTCTCGCGCACTCTTTATGGTCAATTGGATCAACTTATTATATTATTGTAAGAGGAAGGCCTGTCTAACCATTTCTTTTACAGTTATATTATATCATAAGTATTTCATTTATGGTCGCTTTGATAGCGACACATCGTAAAATTTCGTCTGTTTTTCCAGGTTTCGCTTTATCGAACAGGTTGATCAAGTTATAATTATGAACTCGTTTCATACTGATTTTGTTCATAATATCATCATTTCCTTGCCTAAAAGATACTGTTTGTCAACCAATACCAGATATTGACCAGCAGATTCCTATCGACGTCGCGCCACAATCTCCTTTTTTTCCTTGTCAAATATCAGCAGATCCAGGCGGTATGGTCTGTACGGTTCCCCGGGTATCCATTCAAATACATAGTCAAACCCTTCAAAGTTTTTAAATATTTCAACATTGTTGCCATTTAACATCGTTACCGGAGGCGTATCGCCGTACTTTCCCTGAAAGCATCCGCCATATGCCAACAGCACCATCCAGCATTGTACAACATGCGCAAAACCATAATCATACCCGTCTTCAATCACCCTGGAATCAAATTCTGTAAACATCGTCCCATAGTTAGGCAGATCAAGATTCGGATCCCCGCCATGTTCAAGGAGGAGCCGCAGTGCAGCTGCCCCGACATTGGGAATGTCTATATAGATTGTTTCCCACATGACGTTACTGTCATCAATGATAATATTGGGGTCAAGTCCGTGATCCAACAGGATATGTAGCGATTCTAAGAGGTAATGGCTATGGGTCTCTTCCAATACGACTTTGTCCAACCCCTGATAGTCTATTGCATCCGCATATTCACAAAAGCATTTATGAGCTATATGCAGCGCTTCTCTGCTAGGTCTTCTTTTGATAATGGACGCTCATCCAGTAATATCCTGACTTCATCCCACTTGGGCGGGATTGTCGTAAAAGCAACTTTTATTTTTTCCACTATATCCATTTTTGACTCCTTAATCACATATCCATCATCAATAACTGCAGTTCTTCATTATAAGTAAAATCGTAACTGTACTCCGGAACCTTGTCTATTGAAGTATAATTGCTGAGAATGCCCAAAGCATATGCTTGCATTTAAAGATTCTACCACTTACATTATAAATCTTTTACTGTCCAAAAGTCCGTACTTGTTGATCCTCTGAGAGCCAGAGCCTGCGCGGTTTATAGAAAATATGGGTAAAAACTCATAATATTCATGTCAGGTCATGACCAATCGCTCTTACTGTATGTCTGACCTTGTCATTTCAGGAAAACGTCTGTATTCTGACAGTTGTCCATCAGTGTCGGGATGCGGAAGCCGGACTATGCTTCTATCCGGCCCGCCACCGGTTTACTTATGCTACGATGTTCTTGTATCTGTCCCTGTTCAGGATGTCCAACATGCAGCCGTAAGGGGACAGATTGCCGCTCCGAATCATCTCGAACAGTCTTGGGGTACACCCGCTGACCAGCGCTACACCCTGCTGATTCATCGTTACCGGTTGTTGCCGATTACGGCTGTTGACATTCCAGAACACCACTTCCGGGATGGTGTACCCGGCTATCTGATACAGCCTTTCCATATTCCGGAAGTTACTTAGCTCCGCATTCTCCACACAGCTGTCAAACTCCATATCGGAGATGATATAGATGCGACCAGGCATGTCTTCCTGCGGTACCTGATGCGTCTTGGCTGCTTCCAGGATCAGGCGGAATACCGCCTCAAGGTCGGTATTGGCAGCATCGTTGAAGGTCTCACAGTATGCTACTTTGTCTACAATGTCCCTGCCCTTGACCTCGATGAACTGAGGTTTCCGTGAAAAGGTTATGAAGCGGTCTTTGAACGGCCCATGATTCTTTTCTCCATAGTAGATGCCCAGGGAGAAGGCTACCGCAGCAGGGAGCGGCTCTGTATTCATGTACATAGAGCCGGAGATATCCACTACCGCCAGTGCGTTTTCCCCACAGGTATAGTCCGGCAAGGCCTTCCATGTGGCGTCAATTGCCAGACGCTGTTCCGCGGTCATGGATTTGATCCCCGGAGTCCACCAGTCAGGGGCGTCGATGATGGAGTTTACGATGTCATAAGGAGTCAGGTTGTCCGTATGCATCTGAACCTCGCCGTTTGCCACTTTTGTCACGAAGCCGGTATAGCGTTCCCGGTCATTCCGTATAAAGGCAGCCCGGTACTTGTACATAGCCCTGGACGGAACCCG
>CADCLI010000174.1 GCA_902802285.1 uncultured Bacteroidales bacterium | reverse complement strand
GATGCGCTGCTGCGGGATGCTGTGCAGCACAGGCTGCAGCAGGTTCTCATCGGCCAGGACTATGGCTGTCTCCTTACCGGCCTTTTCAATGTCCAGAGATTCAAGCCATTGCCGGATATAACGTGCCTGAGCGTTATCGGTCGAAGCCTCCACGATGGTGAGACGGGCCTTGTGCATGCCGTCAAACCGCTCTCGCGGAAGCTCATTGGGAAACTCCTTGAGGTTGTCACGCAGGAAACGTCCTGCCTCATGCAGCAGGCTGCTCTCAGTGTAGGCAGGGTCATAATCCCAGTAGAACAGGGCCTTGCCGGCTTTCTGTATGGCGCGGAACAGCTCCTTCTCGGCTCCGTCCAGGCTGTTGAATCCTACAAATGCGTATTTGCCGGCAGAAAGGCGCTCGGTGTCAAGATTGCTGATGACACGGCGCTGAATCATTCCGTTGTAACCTATCCCTTTGTCTGACAGCAGTTTGTTGAACTTCTGATAGACAGTACCCAGCACGCTCCATACCGCCTGGTAATGTTCGCGCAGTTGGGTGGGCTGAGCGTCCTTCATCTCGCCGAAGAACTGCTCCAGAGCCTCTCTCTGTTCTTCTGTAAGGAACGATGTGTCAGTAAGTTCACGCTGCTCACGGAGCAGGCTGAACAGCTGGTCCGCCGGTGCCAGATTACGGTCCACATCATCAAAATCGGCCAGCATCAGCTCACCCCATGACCAGAAACTGTCCAGTGACTCATCGGTGTGCAGTTCCTGCTGATATATGCTGTGGAGCAGGGTGACCATCTCGATGCGGTCGGCTGGCCTGAGGTCTGATTGTGACTGGAACAGTTCCTCGATAGTAGTATATTGCGGTGACCATACCGGATTATCAGAGCAAGCTGACAGGAAATCATCAAAGAACAGCCTGGTGCGGCGGTTTGGAAAAACCACCGTAATATCGGCAAGTCCGTTACCTTGCGCACCGTACTTGCGGTACAGATCCTCTGCTACTATCTTCAGAAACGGTTCCATAGTCTTTTAAAGTTTTACTGCATCCCAACCAAAGTCCTTGTAATAGTTTATTTTAAGATTGTGGCTTTTTACATATTCACCCAGCTGCTCGCGGCGCACTGCCTCACGCACATCCTGATTGGAGTGCATGTTCTGATAGATATCATAGTGAGAGCCGAATATACGGCGGGCGCTCGCATCATTGCCTGCACCATCAACCGTCTGCTCAAATGATGTAACCTTTAATGCGCCGTCCTGGCTGATTACGGTCATAACTCCGGAATGGTTGCCGCCCGAAACGGTCATCAGAGTATCACCTTCCAGATTGTACCACCAGATCCAGAAATCACCCCAGACACGTGCCTGATTAGTGCTTATCTCCTGGGCCGATACAATCATCAGGGTGGGTATACAGAACTGTCCCTGCCTGTACTGTACACCGATCTCCTTTATCAGATAATCGCTTATGGCATCGCGCAGAGCCTGCTCCTTGCGGTTGTTGGCTATGTAGTTGATGCAGTCCTGCTTATGACCGTCAAAATCACTCATCAGCCATACTCCATCAACCTTTTCCATAGAGAGCTGATGCTCCTCAATGTCACTGTCAGGGTCAAAAGAGCCGTCCTCCCATTTCTGGCGCACACTGACGTTTGCCGTAGCGTGAGTGGCATCGGTCTTGGTGACACCAGTTACTGTGAAATCGGCTATTGTTCCGCCGTTTCCGGTCACAAAGTAGTAAAGCCACTCGTGGTCCATGGCCTCATGCGCCGGCAGCCGGTAGAACATGGTGTCCAGTACGGCGTAGAAATCTGTTGTCATAAAGTCCCTGGACTTTTCCAGCAACTCATGGTCGGGGATGTAACGGCACAGCTCATCGGCCCGCTTGATTAGTTGCTTGGGGCTGTCGGCGCAGGCCGATAACATTACGGCCGATATTAGTATAGCAAGTGCTTTCCTCATATCTCAAAAGCCAGACAACTGCGCTGAATGGTGTAGGGACGTACCTTGGTGTCGGCCACAGCCACGTGTGCGGGGTGCTTGGCATACGCCTTCAGGGCCTCCTCACTTTCCAACGTGCTGTCCAGCATGACATCGGCATTTGATGATGCCAGCCTGCCGCTAATGTTGACCTTTACGTCAATCAGTCCCGGAACCTTACCGACCAAGCCTTCCAGTCCCTCCTTGATACCGGCCTTTACGGCCTTTTTCTCACTTTCTGATAGCTCCGGATTCGGTGTCCAGAGGATTATGTGCTTTACCATATCGTTGTTTTTTATTTGTAATAATTACTCAATCTCCTTAGGATAGTTCTCTTTGAGTATTTTGTATGTTCTATTCTTGTTGCCACCATTTGCAACCAGATAGCCGTACTCTGTGAGTTGACGAAGGTAGCGCTTGGTTGTGGTGGGATTAATACCGAAGTGGTTGACTATTTCTATTGAAGTAATCTGATCTTTATCGGCCAGATACTCTAAAATGTCGACCAATTTCTCCGCTAAAGAAGGTTTTATCGACCATTTATCGACCATTTCCTTTCTTAATTGCCATTTATCGACCACTTTGTTTGCTACAGACTTTATGAACTGGTCGATATCATTTCGCAAATTCTTGCAATGGAGTTTAGTCATGCAATCTTCGAAAATATCCGTGTTATCATTTTCGCGAGTGCTTATTAGTGCCTGTATGTATTCAGCCTTGTCTTCTTTGAGCACCTTTGTAGGC
>CADCLI010000173.1 GCA_902802285.1 uncultured Bacteroidales bacterium | reverse complement strand
ATTCAAAAAGCACGAGCCGCCGGTATTGAAATAGATTATTCCGTTTTTCTCATCAACCAGATCCACAAGCCCGTCAGCGTTAAGGTCAAAGGCCTTGGATGGAGCCGGAATGTAGGTACCCATAGCCTGTGCCCTTAAAGGCGCATTGGCGGTAGCGGACCTTAGAGCCGATGCAACTTTGGTGTCAATCCGCATAGGAGCCATGGCCAAAGAAACTGCACCCAGACCAGCCGATGCCGCATTGAAGCTTCTGCCTCCAGGAGAAATCAAACCGTTCCATGCTGTGGGAGAATACCAGGATTCCGGATCGAAGCAGGATTCATACTCATCTTGAGTCAGTATCACCATCTGCTCTGTCTTGTAATTACCGTCAGGCAAACGGTAGTTTATATATTTCTTTGCACTGATGATTTCGCCGGTGCCATCAGATGCAGGACCATCAAGTATGGATCCGTTTTCCACATGCCTCATTCCAAATGAAAGCAAATCTATGCGGCCATCACTGTTCAGGTCACAACCGGGCAACGCCAATCTGTCCCTAAGTACGGTATAGCCGTTACCGTCGGAACAAAGTGTGGTTATTGTCCTTATGGTATAATTGGAATTATAATATCCGTTATTTATACCCGACAGGTCAATTATTCCGTCATTGTTTAAATCCTCAAACAGGAAAAACGGCGCAAATTCTCCGGTTAATATGATTTCCTTTTTATCAAAAGCACCGGGATAAGACTCCGTCAGGAAAAGATATTTGTCCCATAAAGTATCACCTTTAAAAACCGTATACCATCCTACTGGACTCAAAAAGAACTCCTTATTGCCATCGGCATCATAATCATAGAACAAGGCAGCATTGGGAAGAATTTCCTTTACCGTTGTAACGGTCTGTGCATTAGCCTGCATTCCAAACAGGAAACAGGTGGAAACAAGTACTGAACGAAATGGCCTCCTTTTCATATCTCAAACCACTTAAAATAGCAAATATAAGCCGTTTATCCCAAAAACGCAATAGATTTTAAGCGTTTCTTTTATTCAACCACAGAACTCTCGGAAAAGTAGAAATCCCTGATAGGCTTGCAAACCTGCATTCCACCAAGGGTAACGTTTTCCTGAAGACGGATATCCATTGATGAACTTCCCACCTTAACCAGATACTTGCCTGGAATAATATTCCACTGACGCTTGCCCTCATTGCTGTAATAGCCGAACTGCTCTGTGTATAGTTTTACCTGTACCGTCTTGCTCACCTCATCGGCTGTTGCACTGCCGGTATTCTTTACCGTAAAGGAAACGGTAAGGGACTCATCGGTTGTCAGGGCATCGGACACCTTCAGGTCTGCGTACTGGAATGTGGTGTAACTCAAACCGTAACCGAACGGCCACTGTACACGCGGATCCTGAGTGGTGGAGCGATTGTAACAGATCGGCTCATAAATCTCTGCATTGGGATAACTTACTGACAACTTAGCCGACGGTGAAATATTGCCGTACAGTATATCAGCAACAGCATGACCGCCCTCCTCACCCGGATACCAGGCCTGAATGACCGCAGCACAACGCTCTGCCAGCCCGGAAACCACCTGAGCGCGGCCTCCGAACATGATCAGAACTACGGGCTTGCCTGTCTTGATAAGTTCTTCCACGTATTGCTCCTGCTTACCCGGCAGACGCAAACCCATTCGGTCACGGTTCTCTCCGCATAGCATCACGTTCTCTCCCATAGCGGCTATGATTACATCAGCCTGACGGGCCATTCGCAGTGCCTCGTTCTTATCGGCCACCTCACCAGACTGTACCATACGGTGCAGGATGTACCAGTCCCATGCACGCTCGTCGCCATCCTCACGGTATTTGGTCTCAAGCTCCTCGGTCCAGTCACAGCCTCGTGAGTACATTATGTTCATCCCGTATGGCTTGCGGTTGTTCAAACCCTCCAGCAATTTCACTATATGCGGCTGGTCCTGGTCGGCGATATCCTCCACCCTTTTCCAGAAATATGACATTGCGGGATAGGTATAATCACCACACATAGCCCAGATGGAGTTGGCATTGGGTCCTGTTACCAGGACATTCTTGACATCCTTAAGCGGCAGCACGCCGTTATTCTCAAGCAGGACAGCTGATTGTGAAGCAATATCGTAGGCAGCACGGCGCTCCTCGGGGGTATCCAATATTATCTTTTCACTGCTGTACAGATAAGGATTCTCATCAAACAGTCCGGAACGGAATTTCTGGCGCAGCACATCCTTCACCGCACGCTCAAACGCCTCGGGCTTGGCCAGACCTTTGTCTAATGCCTCCTGCAGGTTACGATAGTCACTGCCTTCCGGAAAATCAACATCGTTTCCGTTATTGATAGCCTCGGCAGCCTTTGCAGCAGAACCCCTCACTCCCGGAATCTGGCCTATCGCGGTATAGTCACTCACAACCATACCGTCAAAACCCACATAGCCGCGCAGTATGTCATTCAGAATCTCGCCGTTAGCCACACAGTTAACACCATGAACGGCATGATATCCCGGCATGACCGTCCTGCTGCCGGCAATACGGATTGCAGTCTCATGCGGCAGCAGGATCTCCTCCATCAGCTCCTTTTCAGGGGCATCACCGCCTCCACCATAGCCCAGGTAATGCTTTGTGCATGCACCAACTCCTTTCTTAAGGTCACCCTGCTGCAGGCCACGCACAAAAGCCACGCCCATCACGGCACTAAGATACCCGTCCTCACCGTATGACTCCTCCAGACGGTTAAAGCTGGGAGTACGGCATACGTCAATCATAGGTGACAGGGCCAGAATTCCGCCCATCTTACGCATAAGCATGCCGGTCTGCCTGGTCTTGAGCTCTGCAAGCTGGGGGTTGAAAGAACCGGCCTGTCCTATCTGCTGCGGATATACTGTAGCACCAAGAGTATTGATTCCGGACAGCACCTCTTCATGGAAAAGCGCCGGGATACCGTTGGGGGTATTATTCATAAGCCAATCCTGAATCTGAGCTACCATGTCACGCAAATCATTGGGGTCACGCGGCTGCTGGAGGGCAAACTGTGAGAAATGACCTATACCGTATGGTATCAGTTTGCGGCACTGAACCGTATCAAGTTTTCCCTGTGCGTCAAAGAGCACATCCATATACATACTGCGCAATTGTGCAATACGCTCCTGCTGCGGCATTCGGTCATACAGTTCATCTATCTGACGTTCCAACACGTCACTCTGCCTGCATGAGTTCATGCATAACGGCAATGCGCTTAATGCTATCAGGCTTTTTCTTATTACAGTCTTCATATTATAACCGGTTTAGGGCTATAAAGGTAATACAATTATCAGAACAAATCCAGAGATAACTGTCCGTCGCCCAGCAGGTTGAACGACATGCGGTGATACGGGGTCGTACCGTATAGTTTTATGGCCTCACGATGTCTGGCCGTAGGATATCCCTTGTTTTCACGCCAGTCATACTGCGGGTATTCATCGGCAATGCGGTTCATAAAGTCGTCACGGTAGGTCTTGGCCAGTATGGATGCGGCAGCTATGGACATCATCTTGCCGTCGCCCTTTACGATGGTTGTATGCGGTATGCCTGGATACGGGATGAAACGGTTACCGTCTATAAGCAGATGCTCCGGCCGCACCCGGAGCTGGTCTATCGCCCTGTGCATGGCCGTGAACGATGCCTTTAAGATGTTTATTTTGTCAATCTCCACATTATCCACCACACCCACGGCCCAAGCCATAGCCTCCCGCTCAATGATAGGGCGCAGTTCATAGCGCTGTTTCTCCGTAAGCTGCTTGGAGTCATTAAGCAGCGGATTGCTGAAACCGGGCGGCAATATCACCGCAGCGGCATACACAGGCCCGGCCAGACAGCCACGCCCCGCCTCATCACAGCCGGCCTCCACCCTGCCCTCTACCAGATACGGCATCAACGGATTGTGTTTCATAACTCAATTGCTGATTACTA
>CADCLI010000172.1 GCA_902802285.1 uncultured Bacteroidales bacterium | reverse complement strand
CGGGATCAAGTACATTGACCTTAAGATTGACTTTGCCTTCAAGTTTGTATTTGGAACGCATGGCAAGGAGGATCTGTTGCTGATGCTGATTGACTGCATCCTGCCAGACAAGCACATAGTGAGTGTCACCCTGGGGCCGCAGGAGCAGATGCCGGACAACCCGGATAAGCGCCGCTCCATCTACGACATCAACTGTACAACCGAAAGCGGTACCCACATCACTGTCGAGATGCAGTGCGCCAAGCAGAGCGATTTCAACAACCGTATGGTCTATTATTCCAGCTACACGCTGCGCAACACCCTTAAACGCGGCGAGGAGGGTTTTGAGTACCCGGAGCTGTATGTGATAGGTATCCTGGATTTCCTGTTGCCCGGCGTCAGGGAGAACCCCGAGGTGGTAAACCACTACAGCATCAGGAATGACCGCGATGACGGGATCATGCTTACCGACACACTGCACTACGTGACCATAGAACTGCCAAAGTTTAACAAACAGCTTGACGAGCTGGACGGCCCGCTTGACAACATGCTCTATCTGTTCTGTAATCTTGGCAGGATGAAAGAGATTCCCGTTTATTTCAAAGACAAAAATTTGGACAAGTTATTTGAAACCACTATGTTTGCAAACATGACACAAGAACAGCAAGACCGATATTTCCGCGAGTTCATGTACGAGATGGACCAGAAGAGCCGCATGCGCACAGCCCGCCAGGACGGCATTGCCGAAGGTAAAGCCGAAGGGCTAGCTGAAGGTGAAGCCCGAGGTCGTGCTGAAGGTCGTGCCGAAGGTAAAGCCGAAGGTCGTGTTGAAACCGCCCGCGCAATGAAAACCGAAGGGTTGCCTATTGAAGTAATAGCACGCTGCACCGGACTGACCCAAGAACAGATAGCAGAACTCTAGCAGTACAAAAGGGGACTGTCCCCTTTTGTACGATTGCGATACACTTTGCGGCGTACCGCCCTAGGGGAAATAAGCAACAGCCCACCTTTATACAGGCCCCAACTGCTGCGGATAGAATCTATTAAAACATATTGTTGTTCATATGCATCTCGGCCGTAAAAACCGGACGAGCCTCGCGGTGCCTGGCCTGGATGTCTGCAAACTGGTATTGTTTCATATTATTCGCTGACTGATGGTCTGGGCTATGTGGGCGTATTTGGGGTCGTTGAGGATGTGGCCTTTAGGGCCGATGTATGAGATTGCCTGTGCTGAGGCTTGCAGGGCGACTTTGAGTGCTGCGCGCACCTGGTCTGTTGTGAGGCGGGATACATCAAGCAACGGAAGGGCGTTGATGAAAGCGGCGGTCATTGCATCGCCGGCGCCTTCTGTATCTGCCACTTTCTGTACGGGTACCGCAGGAATTGTCACCCATTGCTGGCCGTGAAGGCTGAATCTGACTCCTGCCGGGCCCATTGTCTGTATAAAAAGCTTATGGGGATAGGTATGGACAAACTCATCGGCCTGCTGCAGGGTTACATGTGCATCACTCATCTTGATGATGTTTGCTACTTCCAATGATTCACGCAGGGCTTTGTTCATCTCAATCCTGTTCTGGATCTCATAATAAATCATTGAGCCGCGGTTACGGAGGCCTTGTGCCAGAAAGCGGTGACCGGCCTCGGGCGAGCCGAAAAAGAATACATCGGGCACAAAATCCAGCGTTGCAAGCAGCGCAGGAGCCTCCTCTCTGACGGTCAGGTTGTGGCGCTTGGCGAACATTGATGTGGGACCGCTGGTTCGGACTGCCATTCTCAGGACTCCTTCCCTGCTCAGTTTGTTGTGGGTGGCCTGAAATATGAATGTTCCGCCTTTGGGCGAGCAGCTTACAAATCGCGTATTACAACCGTACAGGGCCAGGTCGTCCATACACCAGTGTCCCTGACGGGAGTCATCAAACATGGCTACGGGATAGACATCCCAGCCCATAAGTGCCAACTGGGCCGATACATTTCCGGCATTACCGCCTATCTCGCATGTCACCCATCGGTCTACATACTTGCGGGGATGCTCTATTCCCTCAGGGTACTCGCGGTAACGGATCTCATCAAGGTTGAAGTTTCCGGTGGTGATTATAGTCTTTTTCATATCAAGTAATTGAATTGAATGATATCGGGCGGAAGGTTGTATTCCAGACGGCCGTTGTCACGGAGTTCCATAAGAAGGCGGCCCATCAGGTTGGGGCCGGACCAAAGTTTGCCATCGGGCGACAGTTTTGCTCCGTAGGTATCGGCCGGCTTACGGAACGTGGTCTGATCTTCTACTATGAAGCGCCCTTGAGTGCGCTCAAGCTCTGCACGGAATGCGGAGCTTTGCTCATACTTGAGCATGAGGCAGTACTTGAGTGCGTGGATCAGGAGCTGGCCCCAGTCGGGGCGGACACCTACGGCTTTCTCATAGTGCTTGGCGCGCATCTTTAGTTTCTGGCCGCGCTGAGCAAAGATATCACGGCGAGCTGCAGAGTCTGTGAATTTCATTATCTGAAATAGGCTCTCTGCACAGGGGAACGTTATGCCATCGGCCACGATTGGAGTCTGGGCAAAGTTTGAGAATATGCCCCACTCCTGGCCTGTCTTGCAGAATGATACTGTCTGGTCGGCCGGGTACTCATTCCAGGAATAGTACTCGGGGAAATAGCGCTCTATGTACTCGCGGACGTGCATTTATTGGATCTGGCGTTCTGAACCAGTGATAAGGTGGTGCTTATCATTCATGACGATGACACCTTTCGAATGACGGGTG
>CADCLI010000171.1 GCA_902802285.1 uncultured Bacteroidales bacterium | reverse complement strand
CATTATGGCATCGGGATGGAAACGGCGTATTGTATCCCACTGCAGTTCCGGGATTCCGTTACCTACGCGGATAACACCTGCACCCATCTCCCTCAAACCCAGGAAATATGCCATACCAGCCATGAAACGCTTGTCGAGAGTGGTCATCAACTGGACAACGCTGTCTGGAGTCAATCCAGCACACTCAAAAGATTTCTTCTCATTGTACGCCAGACGCTGCAGGTCCTTTTCGGTACAGCCAAAAAGCACGGGATCACCAAGAGTGCCCGATGTGGTGATATAGTCTATGATCCTGTTCTTGGGAACGCAGCAGAAATCATCGTTGTACAGCTGCAGGTCTTTCTTTTCGGTAAATGGAATACGTGTCAGGTCCTCCAGATGCACAATCTTACTGATGTTTATCCCATAACTGTCAAAAACGCGCCTGTAATATGGCGAATTCTTCTTGAGATAAACAAGGTGCCTATGCAGCAGGTCCTCTTGGAAAGCCTTGATCTCCGCAGGCGATGAAAACTCTATATCATTCATACAACTCACTTAGCCAAACCAAAAACTCATCTTTCCATTTGCGGCACTCAGGAGAGCCGTAAATGTCACTTACCCCAAACCCGTGCTTACCCGTCTCATACAGGATATACTTATGTCTGACACCGGCATCGGTAAGAGCTTTGTCCAAAATTACTGAATTATGCCAATCTACAACAGGATCGTCCTTACAATTTATCAGAAAGACAGGAGGACAGTCTTCAGGAATGTTCTCCTCGATGGACATCATGTCCCTTTTCCTGACGCTGTATACACCCCACTCGCCCAACAGTCCGCGTCGTGAGCGCTTATGGGCATACTCACCGTTCATTGTGACCACGGGATATATGGCACCCACGAAATCGGGTCTGAGCGAAACTTCCGAAGGTCCTTCGGGAAGATTGGTATAGTCCCTGTCACTGAAACAGGCCGATGACATGGCCAGATGACCTCCGGCCGAAAAGCCCATCACTCCCACACGTTCCGCGTCGATACCCAGACTGTCGGCATTCTCACGCACGTATCGGATTGTACGCTGGACATCACATATCATATCGGGATGCTTACGTCCACGGAACAGGAACCGGTAATGCCATATGAAAGAACCCAGTCCTGCCGTTCGGTACTGAAGAAGCACCGCATTGATTCCGTTGTCCTGCAGCCATTCGGCCACCTCAATACCCTCGCCCTTGACATCCAGCCAGTGGTAGCTGCCTCCGGGACAGACAATCACCGTCGGTGCTTTACGGCTATCATCTGCCAGATAAGGCGTAATCATAACCTCATCGGCATGCCTTTCCAGATCAGCCCAGGGAGCAATGGTCTTGCTGCTCGGGATAATGACGGCCATAAAACTGAACAGCAGGCTTGCAAGCATCACTTACCCAGAAGTTTGAGTAACTCTTCCCTTGTCAGCTGACGGTATTTGTGCTGAGGATCGGCTTCAAAGTCTACCTCAAAATACTCCTCGTCGTAGAACGATAGCTTGGAGTTGGTGTTGGGATTGCACTCCACATATACCATATCGGCCGGGTTGATACCTTTGGCCTGGCATATCTGGTCAGCCAGATTCTTGCCGGCATATGTAACCGATGTGCCGGGATTGTCCTGATAGAGTTCTGTTACTATAACATATTGCCTGCCTTCTGATTCACGGATCTTCAGGCCGCATGATGAGGGCATATCCCATTCGCCCTTAAAGTCAAATATCTCGTCGTAATAATCAGGTGATACTTTCATGAATTCACGGTTTTTATGTTTCTGACCACATCCTTACCGAATGACTTGTTGGCCAACCGGCGGTCACGCGGGCGGTAAGTGCCCTCCTCCATCTCACGCAGAGCCACGTTGCAGAACAGACGGAACATCTTCTGCTCCTGGCTCTCATCGGCATAGAAGCTCTTCCATGCATAGTCATAGAGTTCCTGCAGACGCTCCGGACTCATGTGCTTAGGCTGGAATACCACCTGACCTGCATTGTAGTGGTTCCAGTCAAAGTCAAATATGCGGCCCTGACGCAGCAAGTCGTCATATCCCTTGGTATGCGGGAACGGAGTCATGACCGTGAATTCGGCCAGGTCCAGGTCTATCTCGCCAAGGAAATCAATCAGACGCTTTATGTCATCCTCGGTCTGGTTGTCAAGTCCCAGAAGGATCGTTCCCTCCACACCTATTCCGTAGTCATGATAGCGCTTGACACGCTCCTTGATGTAGTCCGATGTGTCATAAACAGCCTGATAAACATACCATGCGCCTGCCTTGGCTGCCAGATCCAGCACCTCGGGGTCATCCTCGATGGTGTGGCTAATCCATTTCTTCTTGAGCGGGGCAATGGCGGTAAAGAGTTCCTTCTCCCACTCCTTGTTCTGGGCCAGAGAGTTATCCACTATGAACAGGCGGTTGTTGTCGATGGCAGCCATATCCTCAACCACCTTGTCTATTGGACGCGGACGGAACTTGCGGCCGCCCAGATAAGAAACGGCGCAGGGATAGCAGCTGAACCTGCATTTGGAATCAATGAAGATGAGATTAAGGAAATTTTAAAACCTGAGCTTTACACAGGAAGAGCTTCTGTTCAGGTTAAGAATTATCTTGCAAATTATGTCAACCCAGTTCTTGAAAAGAATAAGGATTTACTTGGTTTGTCATCGGAAATTAATGTATAGTTATGTAAACTATATTTAATATATTATTAAAAGATTAAATCTTTTATCGGAGGAAATTACAATGAAATATTTTGGAACAGACGGATTCAGAGGAAGA
>CADCLI010000170.1 GCA_902802285.1 uncultured Bacteroidales bacterium | reverse complement strand
ACATTATCAACTTCTATGAGGGTGGTCCTGTTGCTTTTGTAAATGACGTAAAACGCAAATAATGGGTGCATCAGAGAGTCTGCTTGATAAACTCGACGGTCTGGAGGCCCGTTTCCAGGAGGTGAGTCTGCTCATAACAGACCCTTCAGTTATTGCTGATATGAAACGGTTCGTCAAACTGAACCGTGAATACCGGGACCTGGAGCCGGTGGTAGCGGCACGCAAGGAATACATCAGGCTTCAAGAGAACATCGCCGAAGCCAAGGAGCTCATGGCAAATGAAAGCGACCCGGAAATGCGCCAGATGGCACGTGAGGAACTTGACACTGCAAATGAGCGCCTGCCGCAGCTTGAAGAAGAGATAAAACAACTGCTGATACCCGCCGATCCTCAGGATGAAAAGGACGTCATCATGGAGATACGCGGCGGTACAGGAGGCGACGAGGCCGCCATATTTGCCGGAGACCTGTTCCGCATGTACAGCAAATATTGTGAGTCCAAAGGCTGGAAGACTGCAGTCTCATCATGCTCGGAAGGCGCATCAGGAGGATATAAGGAGATAATTTTCACCGTGACAGGTGAGAAAGTATACGGAACACTGAAATACGAATCCGGTGTTCACCGGGTCCAGCGCGTCCCTGTAACCGAAACTCAGGGTCGGATCCATACATCCGCCGCTACGGTTGCCGTCCTGCCTGAAGCCGATGCCTTTGAAGTTGAGATAAATGAGGGTGAGATAAAATGGGACACATTCCGCAGCGGCGGTGCCGGCGGTCAGAACGTAAACAAGGTCGAGTCTGGCGTAAGGCTCCGTTATAATTGGAAAAATCCCAACACCGGAGCAGTTGAGGAGATACTGATTGAGTGCACCGAGACCCGTGACCAGCCCAAGAACAAGGAACGTGCATTATCCCGCTTGCGCACTATGATATATGACCGGGAGCATCAGAAATACATGGATGATATTGCCGCCCGCCGCAAGACTATGGTATCTACAGGTGACAGGTCGGCCAAGATACGCACATACAATTATCCGCAGGGCCGCATAACCGACCATCGGATAAATTATACCATTTACAATCTGCCGGCATTCATGAACGGAGACATCCAGGAGTGCATAGACCAACTGACAATAGCAGAAAACGCAGAGCCTCGCGCGCCCATTTCCAGCCCTGTTCCGCGGCAAAATCCCGCAGCATCAGCTGAACAGGGAGGATCCGATATTCACCTTTAACAAAGAAATAATTGACGCCACGGCCGATTTCTGCATTGCATACAAGCCCAATCTGGCTTTTTATGAGAGCAACGGGCTCAAGGGCTTGCAGGCACTTTACAAGACGATAGACTACATACGCACCAACTATCCGGACCAGTTCATCATAGCCGATGCCAAACGCGGCGACATAGGCAATACCTCAAAGATGTATGCGGAGAGTTTCTTTGGTGAGATGAATGTGGATTCAGTAACCGTAGCACCTTATATGGGCCAGGACAGCGTAACCCCGTTCCTGGGACATGACGGAAAGTGGGTGATACTGCTTGCCCTTACCAGCAACAAGGGTGCCGATGATTTCCAGTACATCAAGGATCCGGAAGGCACTCCTCTGTATCAGAACGTTCTTCGCAAGTCACTTGAATGGGGCGGAAACGCTGACAACATGATGTACGTGGTGGGAGCCACCCGTGCAGAGATGCTTTCCGATATCCGCAGGACCGTCCCAGACAGTTTTCTGCTTGTTCCGGGCATAGGAGCACAAGGCGGTTCATTGGCAGATGTTTGCAAATACGGCATGAACAGCAAATGCGGTCTTATCGTAAACAGCAGCCGTGCAATCATTTATGCCGACAGCACAGAGAACTTTGCCTCTGTTGCCCGCGCAAAGGCTGCCGAAGTTCAGAAGGAAATGAGCGCTTATTTAAAATAATACATTATATTTGCAGTTTAAAGTGCAATTATACAAAAATGGAATTTACAGCAAAACAGATAGCGGATTTTCTGGGCGGCACCGTAGACGGCAATGAAAACGCCTCCGTCCATACTTTCGCCAAGATTGAAGAGGGTGTACCGGGTGCACTCTCTTTTCTTTCTAATGTCAAATACACCCAGTATCTGTATTCGACCAAGTCAAGTATCATACTGGTTAACAAGGATTTCAAACCTGACAGCCTGTAAGCGCAACTCTCGTCAGAGTAGACAATGCATATGAAGCTTTGGCCAAACTGATGTCACTTTACGCATCCATGAAACCGGCCAAGACCGGAATAAGTTCATTGGCATCTGTTTCCGAAAAGGCCAGGATCGGGAACAACGTATACATAGGTCCGTTTTCAGTCATTGAGGATGGTGCAGTCATCGGCGACAACACACAGATATATCCTTTAGTCACAATAGGTGAAGGCGCCACCGTGGGTTCGGACTGCATCCTGTATCCCCACGTTACCGTTTATTACGGATGCAAGATAGGGAACCGCTGCATTCTTCATGCAGGTAGCGTTGTAGGTGCCGACGGATTCGGATTCGCTCCGACCCCCACCGGCTACAACAAGATTCCGCAGATAGGTATCGCCGAACTGGAGGACGATGTTGAAATAGGCGCAAACACATGCATAGACCGTTCAACCATGGGCCGTACAATAGTCCGTAAGGGTGTAAAACTGGACAATCTGGTTCAGGTGGCACATAACGTTGAAGTTGGCAGCAACACCGTCATTTCCGCTCAGTCCGGAATAGCAGGTTCAACCAAAGTCGGTTCCTGGTGCATGTTCGGCGGCCAGAGCGGAATATCGGGTCACATAACCATCGGTAACAAAGTCAATCTGGCAGCCAAGACAGGCGTAATAAGCAGCGTTGAAGACGGAGCAACACTGATGGGGTATCCGGCCATAGGATATCGCAACTTCCTTCGCTCATCGCTAATTTACAGGGACCTGCCCGAATTGAGCAAAACTGTCCGTCAACTTGAAAAGGAAATAGAAGAACTGAAAGCCAGACTTGGAGACAGGTAAGCTTTAAGACAAACATCATAACATGTACAAACAGAAGACTTTAAAGAGTAGTTTTTCATTAAGCGGAAAGGGGCTTCACACAGGTCTTGAACTGACCGTGACGTTCAACCCCGCTCCCGCAGACTACGGATACAAGATACAAAGAACAGATCTGGATAGCCAGCCGGTTATCGAGGCCTTTGCAGAGAACGTGCGCGAAACACAAAGAGGTACGGTGCTGTTTAAAGGCAACGTCAAGGTCAGCACAGTAGAACATGCCCTTGCAGCTCTCTATGCTGCCGGAATAGACAACTGCCATATTGAAGTGAACGGTCCGGAATTCCCTATTCTGGACGGCAGTGCCATAGAGTATGTGGATAACATACAGAGAGTGGGAATAAAGGAACTGGATGCCCTTAAAGACTACTATGTGGTCAAGAACAAGATTGAGGTCAAGGATGAGACCACCGGTTCTTCAATCATCCTGCTCCCGGACAACGAGTTCAGCGTGAACGTACTTATATCATACGACTCCAAGATCCTGTACAACCAGTACGCCTCTTTGGATGACATGCATGATTTTCCGTCTGAGATTGCCCGCAGCCGCACTTTCGTCTTTGTCCGTGAGATAGAGCCACTGCTTGGTGCCGGACTTATCAAGGGCGGTGACCTGGATAACGCGATCGTTATTTACGAGCGTGAAATGCCTCAGGAACGCTACGACAAGATATGTGAGGTTATGGGAGTGCCCAAGATGGATGCTACAAGACTGGGCTATATCATGCATAAGCCGTTGCAGTGGGACAATGAGCCTGCACGCCACAAGTTGCTGGACATAATAGGAGACCTGGCTTTGGTTGGCAAACCGATAAAGGGCCGTATCATAGCCACCCGTCCTGGCCACACCATCAACAACAAGTTTGCACGTATACTGCGCAAGAACATAATCCTGAATGATGTTCAGGCTCCGGCTTATGACCCATCAGTTCCGCCGGTAATGAACCTGCAGCAGATCCAGGCTGTTATGCCGCACCGCTACCCCATGCAACTGTTGGACAAGGTCATCACACTGACCGACCTGTATGCCGAAGGTGTCAAGAATGTGACCAACAATGAATTCTATTTTACCGGCCACTTCCCCGAGCATCCCATCATGCCCGGTGTTCTGATTATCGAGGCCATGGCCCAGTTGGGAGGAACTCTCGCCCTCCAGATAACAGGAGAGCCCAAGAATTATGAGGCCATGTTCATCAAGATAGACAATACGCGTTTCCGTCAGGCCGTAGTACCTGGCGACACCCTCCTGATGAGGGTTGTAAGGACCGCACCAATACGTCATAACATATTGTCACTCAAAGGTTATGCCTTTGTAGCCGACAAACTGGTTGCAGAGTCGGAATTCATGGTACAAATCGTAAAAAGAGATAACATATGATAAGCCCCTTAGCATACGTTGACCCATCGGCCAAGATTGGCCGTAACACAGAGATTGGCCCGTTCTGTCCGCATGTAAACGTCATGTACGGCTCACGTATCGGTAACGGCAACACCATACATCCGGGAGCCGTCATCGGAGGCATACCGCAGGATCTCAAGTTCGTCGGCGAGGAGACTACCGCCGAGATTGGCGACAACAACCGAATCCGTGAAAACGTGACAATCAACCGTGGTACCGCATCCAAAGGCAAGACCGTGGTTGGCAGCAACAACCTGCTTATGGAGAGCATGCATGTAGCCCATGACTGCATTGTAGGCAGTTACTGCATCATAGGCAACAGCACTAAACTGGGCGGTGAGGTTGAAGTTGAGGACCACGCCACAATCAGTGCAGGGGTGCTTATCCACCAGTTTACACATATAGGCGGCTACGTAATGATACAGGGTGGAACAGGCGTAAGCCAGGATGTCCCTCCGTTTACCATGTCCGGACGCAACCCTTTGACATATATGGGCATCAACCTGGTCCGTCTGCGCCGTGAAAAGTTCAGTGCCGAGACCATCGAGGCCATCCACAACGCATACCGTATCATATATCAGCAGGGTCTGAATGTATCTCAGGCCGTAGCAGCCCTTAAGGAGAGTGAAATAGCCGATGATCCTCAGGTAAAGTACATAATAGACTTTATCTCCAGGTCAGAAAGAGGCATAATACGCGACAGATAAATAAGTAACAATATGATTTACAGATTTATTTTCATTTCTGATGAGGTAGATGATTTCTATCGTGAAATCCAGATCAGTTCATCGGCTTCATTCCTGGATTTCAGCAATGCCATTCTGAAATCTGTAGGTTATCCCGACGACCAGATGACCTCATTCTTCATTTGTGAGGACAACTGGGAGAAACGCGAGGAGATAACCCGTGAGGAGATGAATACCAGTTCGGAGGTTGACAACTGGGTAATGGCAGACACCCCGCTGGATGAGTTGATTGAAGATGAAAAGCAACGTCTAATCTATATTTTCGATCCTTTGACCGAAAGATGCTTTTTCATCGAATTGAAGGAGATTATCACAGGCAAGACTCTTACTGAGGCTGTCTGCACTGCAAGTCAGGGAAACCCGCCCAAACAGACTGTTGATTTTGATGAATATGCCAAAGCCAATCCCGTTCTGGACGTTGATGAGAACTTCTACGGCGATGAAGGATTTGATTCCGATGAGATTGACGAGGAAGGTTTCGGAATGGAAGGCGGCGAAGGCGGCGATACTGTAAGCCTTGATTCCATTGACGACCTGTACTGAGTGAAAAACCTGGTTGTGATATTAGGACCTACCGGCGTGGGGAAGACTGAATTGTGCCTGACCCTCGCCGATTTGTTTCATACACCTGTCATATCGGCCGATTCAAGACAGATGTATGCAGACATACCGATATGCACAGCTGCACCCACACCGGATGAAAGAGCACGTGCTGAACATTACCTGGTTGGCAACCTTTCACTTGATGACTATTACAGTGCCGCCAGATACGAAGAGGATACACTGGCGCTTGCGGATAAACTATTCGCAGACCACGACGCCCTACTGGTTACAGGAGGCTCAATGATGTATATAGATGCCCTGTGCTATGGTATAGACCAGATTCCCACTATTCCGGACGACATCCGTCTGCCCCTTTTGGAGCGTTATGAAAAGGAAGGATTGGATAATCTGGCACAGGAGCTCAAGATTCTGGATCCGGAATACTATAAACAGGTGGATCGCAAAAATCCCAAGCGTGTACTGCATGCTCTTGAGGTCTGTTACATGACCGGGCACCCCTACTCCGACCTGCGCAAGGGAAAGAAGGCGGAGCGCCCGTTCAACATAATCCGCATCGGACTCACCCGCCCGCGTGAGGAACTGTACGAGCGAATAAACCGCCGCGTTGACAAGATGATAGAGAACGGTCTTATTGACGAGGCCCGGCGCATGTATCCGCACCGCGGGCTCAACTCACTCAACACAGTGGGCATGAAAGAGCTTTTCAGCTGGATGGACGGTGCCCTGACCCCGGACGGCAAGCCATGGACGCTGGATTTTGCCATAGAGAAGATAAAACAGAACACCCGAATCTACTCCCGCAAGCAGATGACGTGGTTCAAACGCGATGAGAACACCCGCTGGTTTAACCCCGACGATGTAGACGCTATAATAGATTATATAAAGCAGAAGTCATGCTGATAAGACTATATGACAAGAATCCCAACCAGCGCGACATAGACCGCGTGTTGGACATCCTGAACGGCGGTGGCGTTATTGTTTTCCCCACAGATACGGCGTATGCCTTGGGATGCCATGCACTAAAGGAACGCCCCATTGAGCGAATCTGCAAGATCAAGGGCATGGACCCCCACAAACACCGTTTCTCCATAGTCTGCTATGACCTGAGCGACATAAGCCAGTACGTACAGATAGACAATGCCACGTTCAAGACAATGAAACGCAACCTGCCCGGTCCGTTTACCTTTGTGCTGCGTGCCGGCAGCCGTCTGCCCAAGATATTCAGCAACCGAAAGGAGGTGGGAATCCGCGTGCCAGACAATGATATCACACGTGAGATATGCCGACAGTTGGGTGCTCCACTGCTCTCCACCACCGTTCCGTATGATGAGTCCGATGACATCGGATACCTGACAGACCCAGAACTTATCGATGAGCGCTTGGGCGATGATGTGGACCTGGTTATCAACGGCGGAGCAGGCGGTTTTGAATACTCCACCGTGGACAGCAGCCTTTTCACTGGGTGCCCAGAACAGGAAACTTACCCTGGATGACGTGATAGGAGGATCATTCTACGGAAACAGTGCCCCAAGCATAACACCTATGGCAGACGGAGAGAGCTATCTGGCAGCCGACGGAGACTGCATTTTGAAGTACTCTTTCAAGACAGGAGCAGTGACGGATACCATACTCAACCTGAGAACCGTCAAGGGGGACAAGCCTTTTGCTTTGGGCCGTTTCATACTCTCTCCCACCGAGGATGTAATCCTGCTTGAAGAGTATGTCAGCAAGATTTTCCGCCGGTCATATACCGCCAACTATTACATATTCACTATCCGTAACAACAGGGCCGAAAAGCTTACCGACGGAGGTCCCGTCCAGGTTCCTTCATTCTCACCTGATGGTCATAACATAGCATTCGTCCGTGACAATAACATATTTTTAGTCAAGATGTTATTCAATAATGCTGAAGTGCAGGTCACCAAGGATGGAGAGCTTGGCAAGATACGTAACGGCATCCCCGACTGGGCCTACGAGGAGGAGTTCGGACTCACCCGCGCCTATGAGTTCAGCGCCGACAGCCGCATGCTGGCCTGGATCCGCTTTGACGAGTCACAGGTGGGCAGCTATGAACTTCCGTTCTTCCTGTCAAACCCTGACCGCAACGCATATTCCCAGGATCTGGTATCATATCGCCCACAGCAGTATCCCACTGCAGGGGGCACCAACTCAAAGGTATCGGTCCACTCATTTGACATAAAGAGTTCCGTCATCCGTGACATGGACCTCAAGTTGGACAGCACCACATATATTCCGCGCATCAAATTCATTGAGAATGAGGATAATACCCTATTCATATTCACTCTCAACCGCCTCCAGAACAAGTTGGAGATTTACTCTGCCAACCCCCGTTCAACAGTCTGCAAACTCACTCTGCGAGAACAGGACGACCGTTACATTGACGAGTTCGGCTACATGCAGACGCAGTTCTACGGTACTCAGTTCATCATGCAGAGCGAGCGTGACGGCCACCGTCACCTGTATCTGTATGATCTGAACGGTCAACTCAAGCGCCAGATTACCAAGGGCGATTTTGATGTTCTTGCCCTACATGGATATGATCCCAAATCTGGCATTACCTATTATGAGAGCAATGAGAGCGGCATTTATGACTGCGCCGTATGGAAGATTGACGGCAAGGGCAAGAAGACCAGACTGACTCCCGAAAAAGGCACCAGCCATGCCCGTTTCAGCACCGGTTGCAAATACTACATCAACACATGGTCCGATATGTCAACCCCATATCTTGTAACACGTCACGATGCCAGCGGCAAGCAACTGGGTGTAATTGATGACAACGCCGATATCAAACTGGCCGCATTGGAATACGGACTGCCACGCAAGGAGCAGTTCTCATTCAAAACTGTCGACGGCACCACTCTTTATGGCTGGATGGTAAAACCGTCCGGTGCCGATGAGTCCAACCCCTGCCCCGTCATCCTGTACCAGTACAGCGGTCCCGGATCAAACGAAGTGCTCAATGAATGGGGTGCCGGTTTCTATCCCGGAGCTGCTTTCGAAGCCCTGCTCACTTATAAAGGTTACGCAGTTGCAGTGGTTGATGGTCGCGGCACCGGACGTCGCGGATCGGACTTCAAGAAACAGACCTACAAGCATCTGGGTGTGATGGAAAGCCAGGACC
>CADCLI010000169.1 GCA_902802285.1 uncultured Bacteroidales bacterium | reverse complement strand
ACATTGCAACAAAGAAAAAGAGAATAAGATAAAGATTTATAAATAAGGATTTTATGGAGAGCACTATTGTAAAAAGCATGCTGGAGAATGACCTCTACAAATTCTCCATGTCATACTACTACCAACGGACCACCCCCGAGGGTATCGGCACATTCAGTTTCAATGACCGCAACGGCATGAAGTTCACGCCGGAGTTTGTGGACCTGTTGCGCAAGGAGTTCAAGAAACTGGAGACGCTGGCCCTGACCGATGAGGAGTTCAAATGGTGCCTCTCCAATATATATTTCATACCTCAGTGCTATTTTGAATGGCTCAAAGGATTCCGGTTTGATGCCGACATAATTGATATATCGCTTGATGAGGAGGGCCACCTGCACATTGAGGCAAAAGACCTTATCTACAAGGTCACTCTGTATGAAATCCCCATTCTGAGTACGGTATCGGAGGTATATTACAAGATATATGAGAAAACCGAGCCGGACTGGGCGTACATAGACAGCCATCTGGAGAAGAAGGTTGCAATATCGAACGAGAATAAACTCAAGTTTGCCAACTTTGGTATGCGCCGCCGCTACTCACGTGAGGTTGAGGATCATGTAACCGAGTATCTGACACGTAACGCCAAGTATTTCATCGGCTCATCGACCGTATATTTCGCAATGAAATACCAGTCAATCCGTCCGGACCTGAAGCCTATCGGCACAATGGCGCACGAGCTTATGATGGCTACGGCTGCATTCATGGGCCCCAAGGAGGCAAACTATTATGTTATGCGCAACTGGGCTCAGATATTCGGCGGTAACATGGGTACGATGCTGCCTGATTGCTTTACCACACGCGTGTTCCTGCGCAATTTCTCGCTCGATATGGCCAAGCTGTATGACGGCGTACGTCACGACAGCGGCGATCCGTTTGAGTTCGGCGACAAGATCATAGCCAAATACGAGTCATACCACATAGACCCCATGACAAAGTCAATCGTATTCAGTGACGCCCTTGACTTTGACCGTGCCCTGGCCATCCAGAAGTACTTTGAAGGTAGGATAAAGGTATCATTCGGCATCGGCACAAACCTGACCAACGATGTTGGCACCGTTGATCCGCTCAACATCGTAATGAAACTCAAGACCTTTCAGGTCAATCCCCGCCAGCACGTCTATCGCTGCGTAAAACTGTCCGACACCCCGGGCAAGGAGCTGGGCGATCCCGATGAGGTTCACTCCTACAAAGTGATATTGGGCTTGATTTAAGACAGATATCACTTCGCCAAAGTGTCCCAAAGAATAGTTATGATTGTTGGCTTACTTTTTAATTAATGACAGCAATGTCTGGGGAGTCAGATCACTTTCTCTTAGTGATATCCTGTACCAGCCGAGGCCTGTTTGGGTGAGTTTGGGTGCCGATACGCTTTCATCGACGGTAAAATAACAACGATCTTTGTAACCAGTCAGGAATAAACTGTACACCACTTCCCTGAGTATGCTTCCGTATTTGTTCAGATAAGGCTTGGTTTCCGCATAATCCGCCATAGCTGCATACTCACATTTCAGAGAAAGGCTAATATAAGGTCCTTCAGGAACAAAGGCGGATATAGTTAATTCTGAGTAACTAAGGTCAGCCGGAATACCGATAGAGGGTGATATTATAATGGCTTCTTGGGGATAATAGGTCTTGAATACACGACAAAGCGAATCTGATACCGCTTTATGTGTTTCCAGGAGAGGCTTATCCTGAGCCCTGACTGCTTCGGCCAAACTTATGAAAAGATCCAGAGTTTTGCTGCTTGTTCCATCGCCTGAAATATAGGCTACTCCCTTGTCTTTATAGAACAGGAAATCATCTTGAGCATCGGGCAACTCTATATAATTGGTGAACGAGGCGGTCATTACAGCATGTCGGCCCAATTGCACTAAAGATTTATACAGGCCATAGCTGCATCCCATTTCATATTTCTTGTTTTCAAGGTTTACATAGATGGTTCCGTCCTTCAGTGTTACTATTGTGGGGTACCCCTTGACTAATACAAAACAGGGAATAAGTACGTTGATATCGGCTTTTTTGTCATAATATTTACGGATGAACTTTCTGGAGTTATCATATGAGGATTTGCTTATTGGCGAAAAGAGATTCTGCGAAGCCAGAGTTCCCACATTAAGTGATGACAGTATTGAAGTGATCAGAACATACAAAAGGACTATCTTTCTCATAAACTACGGTTTTATCGTAACAAAAATAATGCATCTTTCCCAAAGTCCAATAGTACATGAATTTTTTATAGACCCATTTGGGACACTTTGGCGAAATTATCACGATGAAGAAAAAGTGACACATTCGCATTTTTTTATTACCTTTGCAGCACAGAAAGATAAAGGTGATGAAAATCAGGGAGGTAATTGATGCCCTTGAGAGTTTCGCGCCTCTGCCACTACAGGATGATTACGATAATTCAGGCTTGCAGGTTGGAACTACAGAGACCGAAGTTTCAGGGGTTTTATTGTGTCTGGACGTGACCCGTCAGGTTGTTGACGAGGCCATAAACAACGGATGCAATATGATCATTTCGCACCATCCGCTGCTGTTCCGTCCGCTCAAACGTCTCACTGATGACAGCATAGGCAGCATCGTGATGAGTGCCGTCCGCGTGGGAATAACCATCTACGCAAGCCACACAAATCTGGATAACGCTTACAAGGGCGTGAATATGCGCATCGCAGATGTTCTGGGACTGACCGATGTCAAGCCCCTGGATGAGCAGCCTGACGGCAACGGTGCAGGTATCATCGGCCGATGCCCTAAGCAAATGACAGAGAATCAGTTGCTGGCTCTGGTTAAAGAGGAACTTGGCCGCCCGATCAAGCGTATGGCAGTTTGCGGAGGATCCGGCGCGTTCCTGACCGATAAGGCAGTAGAGCAGGGTGCTGATGCATTCATGACCGGCGAGATAGGGTATCATCGGTTCTTTGGATATGACGGCACAATCAAACTGATTGAGGCCGGGCATTTTGAGAGCGAGCAGTTCACGGTTGACCTGATTGCCGATATACTGAAGGAGGCATTCCCGGAACTGAGAGTGCTCAAAACCGCTAACAAGACGAATCCGATAAATTATTACATATAACTATGGCAACAAACACTAAGAAAGACCCCAGCGAGTACTCTGTAGAGGAGAAACTCCAGTCATTGTATCAGCTGCAGACCATGCTGACCGAGATTGACAAGATCAAGACACTGCGCGGCGAACTGCCTCTTGAGGTTCAGGACCTTGAGGATGAGATTGCCGGCCTGACCACACGTATCGATAAGGCTAATGCTGATATCGTTGAGATGAACAAAGGCGTTGCTGAAAACAAGAACGCGATAGAGGTGTCAAGAAATCAGATTGCAAAATATCAGGAGCAGCAGGATCACGTCAGCAACAACCGTGAGTTTGATTCACTGAACAAAGAGATTGAATTCAAGACACTTGAAGTTGAGTTGGCCGAGAAGCGCATCCGCGAGTTTACCAACTCCATAAACACCAAGAAGGAAGAGATAGAACACAACAAGTCTCTTGTAGAAGAGAAGAAACAGGATCTGGAGATTAAGAAATCAGAGCTTCATGAGATAATTGAAGAGAATCGCCAGGAGGAGGAGAGACTGCGCGAGAAGTGCAAGGTTCTTGAGCAGAACATAGAGCCTCGTCTGCTTCAGTCATTCCGCCGTATACGTAACAATACCCGCAACGGATTGGGTATCGTATATGTACAGCGTGAGTCATGCGGCGGCTGCTTCAACAAGATTCCGCCCCAGCGTCAGCTGGACATCCGCATGCGCAAGAAAATAATCGTCTGCGAGTATTGTGGTCGTATCATGATAGATCCGGAGTTGGCAGGTGTCAAGGAGGAGGCCAAGAAGGTTGAGGCTCCCAAGCGCCGCACCCGTAAGGCTGCAGCCGACGAAGAGTAATTCAAATTGAGAATTGAGAATTGAGAATTGCCATGCGGTGCGTGGCAATTTTTTTACGCAGGTTCTGCGTATTAATTCTCAATTCTCAATTTTTTTATAGTTCTGCGTAAGGAGGAATGTCCTGCAGAAAGGAGTATCTACCAGCGGCGTAGTCCATCTTGACACAATAGTGTTTAAGACCGTTGGATATTATTAA
>CADCLI010000168.1 GCA_902802285.1 uncultured Bacteroidales bacterium | reverse complement strand
CGGTTGCCCCGCACAGCCTGACCATGCGTCCGCTGGTGCTCCCCGCCGATGAGACCATCCGCCTGAACGTAGAGAGCCGCAGCCACAGTTTCCTGGTATCCATAGACGGAAACAGTTTCAGCTGTCCCGAGCACACCGCTATCGAGATAAGCCGCGCCCCCTACCGCATCAGCGTAATGAAGCCCGCCAAAGGAGACTTCTTTGCCACCCTCCGCGAAAAGATGCTCTGGGGCACCGACTCCCGCAAATAATTTCTGCAGTTTTTCAAGGGGAACAGAAGGGGATATAGTCTCTCAAACTACGCACCACCGGACTGTCTGTTTGGGGAGACGACGTTCCGTGGCTACTCCGACCCCCTCCAGACCCTAAACGTCGAACTCGTCCTCATAGTCCCCTACGGGGCCTAACGTTCCTCAAACATGCGCCGTTCTTAACGGGATCCTCCAGGGGGCTCCGCTTACGCCTCTGCACTGACGCTCCCCAAACAGACAGTCCGGTTTGGCTACTGCAAATAGCAAGTTTCAGAGACTATATCCCCTTCTGTTCCGTTCACCGGGCAATTATGCGGCCATACTTGCAGAAAAATGGCATATAGGACCGTATTGTTGCAAGTATGGACGTGATTTGGGCGTTTTTGCCCATTTTTGAAGCCATACTTGCAAAAAACGTCAGTAAAAAGCCTATTAGTTGCAAGTTTGGCCGCAAAGCGAGCGGAACAAGTAGGATTTTAATCGGGATGGAAAGGAAAGCCCCCTAATGATCGTTGAGTCCGAAGGACGCGACCGTAGGGAACCAAGCGAAGCGCGTTTGCTATAGCAAACTAAAATAAGGTCCGCCCATTGGCCAGCGGACAATGGGCATTCTCCCAGGGGGTATATATTACTTGTTCCCCTTTAAAACTTTAGAGTAGGATTCCAGGAAACGGTCGGCATCCTGTTTGGTGATGCAGAGGGGCGGGAGGAGGCGGATTACGTTGGTGCCGCTTACTCCGGTGAATATGTGCTCCTCCATGAGCAGGCGCTGACGGATCTCCTTGATGGGCTGGTCAAACTCCATTCCTATCATGAGGCCGCGGCCACGTACCTCCTTGGGTCCGGGAATCTGACGGAGCTGCTCAAGCAGATAAGAACCTACTGTGGCCGCATTCTCTATCAGATGCTCGCTCTCCATCACATCGAGCACGGCGTTTGCGGCGGCGCATGCCAGATGGTTGCCGCCAAACGTGGTACCCAGTTGGCCGATGACCGGCTGGAACATGGGGCTGATAAGCAGACCTCCGCAGGGCAGACCGTTGGCTATACCCTTGGCTACGGTGATAAGGTCCGGCTTGATGCCGTTATACTGGTGGGCAAAGAACTTGCCGCTGCGGCCGTAACCGCTCTGGATCTCATCCAGAATCAGCACTGTGCCGTTAGCTGTGCAGGCCTCGCGGATTCCGCGCATGTATTCATCGGTCGGTACCTGGATACCTCCAACTCCCTGGATGCCTTCTATTATCAGGGCAGCCAAATCACCCTTGGCAAGCTCGGCCTTTGCAGCCTCCAGGTCTCCCCAAGGCAGATAGGTCACATGACCACATGCGTTGATGGGGGCAATGATCTTGGGGTTATCGGTCACCTCGACAGCCAATGAAGTACGGCCGTGGAATGCTTTCTTAAGGGAGAGCACGCGGCTTCGGCCGGTATGGAACGATGCCAGCTTTAGAGCATTCTCATTGGCCTCGGCTCCGCTGTTGATCATGAAGAAACTGTAGTCCTCATAACCGCAGACGTGGCCCAGATGCTCTGCAAACTGCTCCTGCAGACGGTTTATCACGGAATTTGAGTAGAAGCCCAGTGTCGCCACCTGACTGCTCACGGCCTCAACGTAATGCGGGTGTGCGTGGCCGATGCTTATAACTGCGTGACCACCGTAAAGGTCCAGGTACTCCTGGCCGTTCTCATCCCACACTTTCTGACCCTGTCCCTTTACGATATTGACCGGGAACAGGCTATATACCGGAAAAAGATTCATTTTTTACTTTGGCTTTGGCACTGGCGTTAGCTGTTAACACACCGGATGGCGGCCAAAGCCAACGCCAACGCCAACGTTATTTAGAAACCGGATGACTTAAGAATCAAACCGGTAGTTTCTTTTAGATTGAAAAGCAAATTCATGTTGTGCACAGCCGTGCCGCTGGCGCCCTTCAAAAGGTTGTCTATGCAAGAGACAATAAGCAGTTTGTCATCGTGCTTCTCCAGATGGATGAGGCACTTGTTGGTGTTTACCACCTGCTTAAGATCTATCTGCTCCTCAACCACATGCACAAAAGAGTCGGCTTCATAATACTCACGGTAAATCTTGTAGAGTTCATCTATATCGACAGCGTTCTTTACAACCACGGTAGCGAATATGCCTCGAGTAAAGTCGCCTCGATAGGGGATGAAGTTGATATCGGAGTCAAAGCTGCTCTGAAGGTGCCTGATGGACTGAATGATTTCGGGCAGATGCTGATGGGTGAACGGCTTGTAGATGCTGATATTGTTGTTACGCCAGCTGAAGTGTGTGGTTGCACCCGGCTTTACGCCTGCCCCCGTACTGCCTGTTATGGCATTCACGTAGATATCATCGTTGAGCATCAGGTTGCGGGCCAGAGGCAGCAGTGCCAGCTGGATGGCAGTGGCAAAGCAGCCGGGATTGGCTACGTACTGGCTCTTGCAGATTGCGCGACGGTTCAGCTCGGGCAGTCCGTATATGAACGGATTGTCTTCGGCCTCCAGGCGGTAATCCATGGAGAGGTCTATCACCTTCAGGCCCTCAGGCAGGGTGTTGGCCTCCATAAACTTGCGGGTATCGCCATGAGCGGTGCAGAAAAACAGCACATCGATGGTATCCAGCGGCAACTGATCGGTGAAAACCATATCGGTTTCACCCATCAGGCCCTCATGCACGGCGCTCAACTTATTGCCGGCGTTGCTGGTACTATTTAC
>CADCLI010000167.1:5523-8529 GCA_902802285.1 uncultured Bacteroidales bacterium | reverse complement strand
GGTGTCGGCAGGATGACAGCACCAGTCGCGGATAGCCTCGTTTGTGGCGTCCTTGAGGGTCTTGTTGCCGCTATAGACGGGCATCACTTCGGCCCCCAGCATACGCATGCGCTCCACGTTCACTGCCTGGCGCTCCACATCCAGCGCGCCCATATAAACCCTGCAGGGCATATTCATGAGCGCACATACGGTTGCTGTAGCTACACCGTGCTGTCCTGCACCGGTCTCTGCAATGATGCGGGTCTTGCCCATACGCTTGGCCAGCAGGATCTGCCCTATTGAGTTGTTTATCTTGTGGGCACCGGTGTGGTTCAGGTCCTCACGCTTCAGGTAGAGTTTGCAGCCGTACTTCCGGCTCATACGTGATGCGTAATACAGCGGGCTGGGACGGCCTACATAGTCACGCAGCAGTGCATGGTACTCTTTCTTGAACTCCGGGCTCTCAATAATGGGCAGGTAGTTCTCTTTCAGGGTCTCTACGGTCTTGTAGAGTATCTCGGGGATGTATGCACCTCCAAACTCTCCGTAGTAACCGTTGCTGTCAATCTGATAAGTATTCATATTATGTTGTTTTGATTATCTGCACAAAAAAAAGGCTCTTCGTGAGTTTACCGAAGAGCCTTGTATGTATGTTCATTTATGGATATATGGCCTCTACCTCACGATCTTATGAATCCCGAGTAAAGCCACCACCAAAATGAAAGATGCATTGTCATATTTCTGTCTTTTTGCGCTACAAAGTTATGCGTTAATATCAATACGCTCCAAATTTTTTTAGATTTTTTTCGAGGGGAACTTTTAGGGGTATCAGTATCACTGAACTTTCCATTTGCAGTAGCAGGACTATCCCCTTTGGGGACCATCGTGTAGAGGCGTAAGCGTAGCCCCCTGGAGGATCCCGTTAAGAACGGCGCTTCGTTTAACGACTGTTAGACACCTTTAGGTGGCTAAAAAGGAGGCGTTCGACGTTTAGGGTCCGGAAGGGAGGCGGAGTAGCCTCGGAGCGTTGTGTCCCCAAAGGGGATAGTCCTGCGGTGCTTGGGGTTCAGATACTGATTCCCCCTAAAAGTTCTGCGCACCTAGGAGATTATTCAAGATGGGAAGCAATTCTTTTGCTGTACCTGGATAAACTATGCCACTCATTCCTAATGCCATAGCGGCATTTACGTTGTCGGCACGATCGTCTATGAAGACACTCTCCTGGGCTTTCAGATTGTATTTGGAAAGGAGTAGCTGGTAGATGGCAGGTTCGGGCTTGGCCAGGTGGACGGAGCTGGAGACTACGTAGTTGTCTATGCTACCTATGGTCTTGAAACGGCGGCGGGCTTCAGCGAATGTGGCGGCGGGCCAGTTGGTGAGGCCGAATACTCCGTAGCCTTTCTGTTTTAGGTCCTGGATAATCTCCAGCATGCCGGGAATATCGCCGTGACACATATCGAACCAGCGGTCGCGGAACAGCGCAATGGCATCGGCATATTCAGGGTGCTGGGCCTGGAGTTCGGCTACGCATGTGTCCATATCCTCGCCCCGGTCCATGCGGGTGAACCATTCACGGTTGCAGATATTGTCAGTAAAGAACCGGCACTTCTCTTCATCACCGTTGAATACGGGCAGGAACAGGTATGCGGGATTCCAGTCTACAAGGACGTTTCCGTAGTCGAATATGACGTTTTTAATCATTTGATGCAGTGTTTGTTATGGTGTCATTCATGATGCTGTCCGCAGCGGCCAGACCAACCATCTTCATGTAGCCGCTTACAGCCTTGAGATACTGCGGCATATCATCGGGTGCGATGGGGTCAACTGCCGGCAGATCCATGCGCAGCGGGTCTATGGCGGTGCCGTTCTTGAATACGCGGTAGTCCAGATGCGGACCAGTAGCGGTTCCGGTCATACCCACATAGCCTATCAGCTGGCCCTGCGATACGTGAGTACCTACGCTGATGCCGCTGGCAAATCCTCTAAGATGCATATACTCTGTAGTATACGTGGAGTTATGCTTTATCTTGATATAGTTGCCGCCACCCTTGCTGTCCCAGGCACGGGCAGTCACGACGCCGTCTCCCACCGAATATACAGGGGTGCCCGACGGAGCGGCGTAATCCACGCCGTGATGTGCCCTTACAATCTTCTTGATGGGATGCAGACGGGCATTTGAAAACTTTGAACTTATGCGGGTGTAGCTTAGCGGTGCTTTAAGGAATGCACGCCTCAGACTTGTACCTTTCTCGTCAAAATACTCGCCGCGCTCGTTATGGTATATATATCGAAACGCATAGTGATCTGTGCCCGATGTTATGAAATTGGCCGCCAGGATATTGCCTGTGGCCACACGTACGCTGTCGGCAAACATCTCCTCATAGTAGACCGAGAATGAGTCACGTCTCTGGATTCCAAAGAAGTCTATGGTCCACGAGTAGATATCGGCCAGCATTCCAGCCAGGTCGGGGGCTGCCCCCTGCTCTATCATGGCGTTCCAGAGCGATGTCTCTATGCTTCCGCTTATGTAATTGAGCACGGTATCCACATCAATTGAGCCTAAATAGCTGTAGATGCTGTCAGAGAGTGAATAGACGGCATAATCGGTCTTGTTGATGTCATAGACAAAGTACCTTGCCGTGGCCACCGAATCCCGGTCACGCAGTACGTGATAGGGCTTGCCCGACTGCATCTTGCGTACGCTCCAAGTCTCCTGTGATGCCTTTTCCAAATAGTAGATGGTCTGCGATGACACATCGTAGCGGTAAAGGATTGTCGATAGCAGCTCGTTCCGGCCTATCACGCCGTCCACTATATCAAGACTGTCAATGTTTATTCCCCAACGGTAAACAGGCTCTGGTACAAAGTATTCAGCCTCGGGCTCGGGCTCAGATACGGTGGTATTCTGCTTGCAGGAGACTGCAAACAGTGCGGAAATGAGAATTAACAACCCTGAAAGTCTCTTCATCCCTCAATCCCTTCAAATCCTTTGATAATCTCGCGGTTAAGTGCATCGCTTACGGGAAC
>CADCLI010000167.1:4991-5449 GCA_902802285.1 uncultured Bacteroidales bacterium | reverse complement strand
GAGCGGCAGACGCATCACGTTTTCAAGCTGTCCGCGGCTGGACATCAGGGCTTGTACGCCGCAGGGACTACCCTCACGGAACATAAGTCCGTAAAGCGGTGAGAGCTGCTTCTGGATCTGCTCTGCCTCGGCATAACGTTCCTGCATGGTAGCGTGAATCAGCTCACCGAAACGCTTGGGTATTGCATTGCCTATCACAGAGATAACGCCCGATGCGCCACAGCGGATAGCCTCCATTGCCAGGCTGTCATCACCAATGATTACGTGGAAACCATCGGGAGCACCTGCAATTATCTCCCTGACCTGCTCCATATTGCCCGATGCCTCCTTGATACCAATCACGTTCCTGAACTCACGTGCAATACGCAGTGTAGTCTGTGCGGTCATATTGACTCCTGCACGACCGGGAACGTTATAGAGTATTATAGGTTTGGCCGATGCCTTGGCAATCTCGGCAA
>CADCLI010000167.1:0-4946 GCA_902802285.1 uncultured Bacteroidales bacterium | reverse complement strand
GCTTGTTATAGAATGGAACGGCGCTCAGTATGGCGTCTACGCCGTCTAACTGGTAATTCTTTATCTGGTCTACAACTGTTGCGGTGCAGTTGCTGCTGCATCCCACCATGATAGGGATCCGGCCGTTAACCTGAGCGGCCACGCTCTTTATGACCTGCAGACGCTCTGCATCGGACAATGTCGGAGTTTCGGCAGTTGTGCCCAGAACGCACAGGTGGTCAACGCCTCCTGCAATCAGGTTTTCAACGATTGAATGCAGACTATCAAAGTCAATCTTTCCGTCTTTTCTGAACGGAGTTACAAGGGCAACGCCCAATCCCTTAAAAGGGTAAGAGTAATTCATTGGTTGTTATTGAAGGTTTTTCATTAATCATTTCCAGAAACTCATTCTCACTGACCAGCCTTACGCCCAGCTCCTGCGCCTTCTCGCGTTTGGCGGGTCCCATATTGTCACCGGCCAGCACAAATGATGTCTTGGCCGATATGCTGCCGGAGTTCTTTCCTCCGTGACGCTCAATGAGCGCCTTGTATTCATCGCGTGAATGGTGGTTGAACACACCGCTTATCACGATAATCTTGTCTTTAAGCAAGTCCGATCCTCCCTCCTGCTCCTCCTGTGCCAGCTCCATCTGCAGACCGAACTCCTTGAGGCGGTTGACCAGTGCACGGCTGCGCTCATCGGCAAAGAAAGAGACAATGCTCTGTGCAATCTTGGTACCAATCTCATTCACCGCTGTAAGTTGCTCCATAGTGGCGTTCTCAAGCGCCTCCATAGATTTGAATGCGCGTGCCAGTATCTTGGCCACGGTCTCGCCTACAAACCTTATTCCTATGGCAAACAGCACACGCTCAAACGGTACTTTCTTGGATTCCTCGATTCCATGTACAATACTTACGGCCGATTTCTCTCCCAATCCCTCCAGACGGCAGATATCCATGGCCTTAAGTGTGTAAAGGTCAGCGATATCCTTTATCAGACCGGCCTGGTAAAACAGGTCTATGGTCTCGGTCCCGAGACCGTCTATATTCATGGCCTTGCGGCTCACAAAATGCTCTATGCGGCCCTTTATCTGGGGCGGGCAGCTTATGGCATTGGGGCAATAGTATGCGGCCTCACCCTCGTAACGTATCAGTTTGGTTCCGCACTCGGGGCATACATCGGCAAATTTTACCGGATCACCCATCAGAAGTGAACGGGAATCCATATCCACGCCTGTTATCTTGGGGATAATCTCGCCACCCTTCTCCACATAGACCATATCGCCTATATGCAGGTCCAAACCCTTGATAATGTCGGCGTTATGCAGTGTGGCACGCTTTACTATAGTTCCAGAAAGTTGTACGGGGTCAAGGTTGGCAACCGGAGTAACAGCGCCTGTACGACCCACCTGGTACGATACGCTGTTCAGTCGTGTCAGCTGACGCTCTGCCTGGAACTTGTACGCAATTGCCCAGCGCGGTGACTTGGCCTTGAATCCCAGATTGCGCTGCTGGCGCAGGGAATTCACCTTGAGCACAATGCCATCGGTTGCAACCGGAAGGTTCTTACGCTCTGTGTCCCAATAGTTTATATAGTCAAGCACCTCATCGATAGTGGTGCATTTCTTCATGTGGTCCGATACCTTGAATCCCCATTTCTGAGCCTCCATCATGTTCTCATAATGGCCGTCACAGGGCAGCTGCTCTCCAAGCAGATAATAGAGGTATGAATCCAGCTGGCGGCGTGACACCTCCTGCGGATTCTGCAGCTTGAGAGTGCCCGATGCAGCATTGCGGGGGTTGGCAAACAGAGGCTCCTCCTGCAGCTCACGCTCTGCGTTAAGGCGCTCAAACGATGTCCATGGCATAAGTACCTCGCCACGGATTTCAAAGTTACGTGGCCAATCCCCTTTCTGCAGGACCAAAGGTACGGATTTGATGGTGCGAACGTTATCGGTCACTATATCACCCTTGACGCCGTCACCGCGTGTAACTGCCTGAACCAGCTTGCCGTCCTCATATATCAGCGATATTGAAAGGCCGTCATACTTAAGCTCACAGCAAATCTCAAACGGCTCGTTCAGGAGTCCGCTCACGCGCTGAAAGAAATCCCGCACCTCCTGCTCATTGTAGGTGTTGTCCAGTGAGAGCATCGGATATCGGTGCTCAGCCTGCTCAAAACCCTTACTCAGGTCGCTTCCTACACGCTGCGTGGGAGAATTCTGGTCGTAAAGCTCAGGGTGACGCTCTTCCAGGTCAATAAGCTCATGCATAAGCTTGTCGAACTCTATATCGGATATGACGGGAGCGTTCTGGACATAGTACAGGTTGTTGTATTTATGCAACAACTCGCGCAGCTCTATTATCCGTTCGGTTTCGCTCATTTTTGACCTGGTCTTGAAAGTACCGTTTTCAGACCGCGAATTTACGCATAATTTTGTAATTTTGCAGGCGATTATAGTACATATTTATGCGTATAGATATACTTACAGTCTTTCCCGATATGCTTGAGGGCTTCTTTAACTGCTCAATGATGGCACGCGCCCAGAAAGCCGGTCTTGCCGATATCCATCTGCACGACATAAGGGACTACACCACCGATAAGCACCACAAGACCGATGACTACCCCTTTGGAGGCTGTGCCGGCCTTGTAATGAAGATAGAACCCATTGACCGCCTCAACCGCCAACAGCCTATCCCTGCTAAACAACATAATCATTCTGTGCGGTCACTACAAAGGAATCGATTACCGCATCCGTGAGCATCTGATAACCCGCGAGATAAGCATCGGCGACTACGTCCTTACAGGAGGAGAACTTGCAGCCGCCGTAATGACCGACAGCATAGTACGCTTAATCCCAGGCGTATTATCCGATGAGCAGTCCGCCCTATCCGACTGCTTCCAGGACAACCTCCTGGCACCCCCTGTCTACACCCGTCCCGCCGAATACAAAGGCTGGCGCGTCCCCGACGTCCTCCTCTCCGGCAACCAAGCCCTGATCGAAGACTGGGAGTTCCAACAATCCCTAGATCGCACTAAGAAACTCCGCCCCGATCTCCTAAAATGATACAAAAGGGGACAGTCCCCAATTGTACTATTTTTGTGCTTAAGTGTTTTCCAGGGGAACTTTTGGGGAGTTGACGTCAAAACTACGGCCCCTTCGGGGCCTATCCCTCCCACACCCTACGGGTGCGGGCCCCTCCCATTCACAAGCCCATGGGCGGCCATGGTTTTGCCTGCCAACATCCCCAAAAGTTCCGCTCGCTTAGCAGGATTTACTGCAAAATGATACAATTGGGGACTGTCCCCTTTTGTATCATTCTAAAGCTCCTATGATTTCCTGAACGGAGGTAAAGCCATGGCGATTGAGGTATTCTTCAATTCCGTCAATGACTTTCTCAGAGATAGAAGGGTCTATAAAGTTTGCAGTGCCGATCTGTACGGCCGATGCACCCGCAAGCAGGAACTCGACAGCATCGGTAGCCGAGCAGATACCACCCAATCCGATGACAGGAATTTTTACCGCCTTAGCCGTCTGCCACACCATACGCAGGGCAACAGGCTTCACAGCCGGACCACTCATGCCGCCGGTAACGGTGGAAAGTATAGGCTTACGCTTCTCGGCATCAATAGCCATACCCAGTATAGTGTTGATGAGCGATACGCTATCGGCACCCGCACCCTCTACGGCACGGGCAATCTCGGTAATATCAGTAATGTTAGGCGAAAGCTTGACAATCAGAGTCTTATCATAAGCCTTGCGGACAGCAGCCACAACCTGTGCAGCGCTCTCCGGATTAACACCGAACGCCATACCGCCCTGCTTGACATTAGGGCAAGAGATATTGAGCTCAATGGCCGGTATGTCATCAAGAGTATTGATAATGCCGGCAGTCTGCACGTAATCATCAATACATGATCCGGAGATATTGACTATGATGTTTGTCCGGATTTTTCTAACCTCAGGATAGATGTGGTCAACAAAGTAATCCACGCCCTTATTCTGGAGACCTACGGCATTGAGCATACCGGATGGAGTTTCCGCCATACGCGGATAAGGATTACCCTGACGCGGGTTGAGAGTGGTACCTTTTACAATAATGGCACCCAGACGGCTGATATCCATAAAATCGGCATACTCGGTACCGTATCCGAACGTGCCCGATGCCGTCATCACCGGATTCTTGAGCTCCAGTGAACCTATCTTAGTATTCAGTTGAACCATTTCAGTCTGTCAATTTCAAAAACCGGACCCTCTTTACAAACACAAACGTTACCCTGATCGGCAGTATCCTCAACGCAGCAGAGGCAAGCCCCTATTCCGCAAGCCATCTTATGCTCCACAGCCTTAAGCATAGGTGTGGGGCCGCAGGCATAGATGCGGTCAAAAGCCTCGCTGTCCATAAGCAGGCTGTGATTGGTAACAAAACCCTTCTCGCCGGCCGATCCGTCCTCGGTAGTCATGAACAGGTCACCGTACTTTTGGAACTCCTCCTTGCGCAGAATCAGGTCATTGGTACGTCCTCCAAACAGGAATGTAGGACGTATTCCGTGCTCTGCAAACTCCTGTCCCAGAAACAGCAATGGCGCCACACCTACTCCGCCGCCAATCAGCAGAGGTTTGGCCACATGGGTGCTGCGATAGTTGAAGCCGTTACCAAGCGGCAGCAACACGTTTATCTTATCACCAGACTTGGCATCGGCAAGAGACTGCGTACCCTCGCCGACAATCTGTATCAGGAATTCAACAAGATTGTTTGTGCGGTCTATAGCATGTATGGAGATTGGTCTGCGTAGCAGTACTTTAGCTGATGGCACCTGGAGTTCGGCAAACTGTCCGGCAACCATATCAGGCAGGTTGCCCGGATATTGCAATGTAAGCAGTGTGGCGCATGGTCCGACCAAGCGGTTACGGGCCACCGTCATATCTGTCTGGAATTTCTTCATATGTTGTAAAATAGCACTG
>CADCLI010000166.1 GCA_902802285.1 uncultured Bacteroidales bacterium | reverse complement strand
CTTAAAGGAACATTCACCTATGAGAACGACAAGCTTGATTTCTCATTCAAGAATGAAGACGCTTTTGATGCACTTATTGTAGAAGATACCTATAAGGGTTGGAGTATGTCTGACGGAGCGTTGGATCCCGAGACATTCGAACTCAAATATACCGATGAACTGCCATATCGCTGGTATCAGATGGATCCGGAGCAGTTTGAAACGGATGTCGATTTCCTTAAAGACTTTACTTTCAAGATAGTTGACGGAAAGAAAGCCGTAGGCGGTCCGATGAATCTGGAATTCATAAAGAGATAAATCATAAACAAAACCGTAATATGAAATCAATTATTCGTTTTATCTGTGCCGCTGTTGCAATCAGTCTGGCATTTACATCCTGTGATAAGGATGACAAGAATGAAAGTAGTGAAAAGACCGCCTTGGAGGGTAAATGGGTACATTCCGAAAGGGATGAATATGACAACAACGGTTATGCTGACCGCGTGGAGAGTTTTACCTTTAAGGGTAATACATACATTCTTGAGTGCTCAGAAACAGGTAGGAATCCACAGGGAGAATTATGGGGATACGGTCATAAATTGACTGGTACCTTTACCTGTACCGGATCTACATTCACAATCAAGGTTGAAAAGTTCTACGGTTTCAACAACGGAGATGTTCAATTTGACTGGCATGAGTATGATGATGGAACAGAAGGTAAGAGCTTTACTTTCAGTTATCAGATAGAGGACGGACATTCATTGGGTGTTACCGCACCGGATGAATTTGCACTAGGCGCCGGTTCATATCTGGGTGTAGACCAGGCCTGGTATGCAAAAGAATAACCTTAACTATATATGACAATGAAGACAAAGACTATCTTTTTGGCTCTTGTGGCCATGACTGCGCTATTCTGCGCCTGTGACGATGAAAAGGAAACTACCGACGAGTTTGATCTTAAAGTGAATCAGTTTTACTATGACGGAAAAGTGTTTGATGTAAAGACTACTGGAGACTGGGATGAAAGGATGGGCTGGCTTGACGTTTTTTGTGAATCTGCAGGTTTTGTTACTACAATAGACCATCATTGGGATTTATGGGAGTCGGGAAAGACCGTTGATCTGGCAAAAGATGGTTATCCTGAAAGTTTTGCTATAATGGGTATTGATGGGCAACTGCCCTCTTCACTTCCATCCATTCAATTCTATGGAAAGGAGGGAGAAATAGACGGTGTCCATTATGACAATATGTTTAAGAGTGGAACCGTAAAATATACAGGAGGTATCTCAGCCGACAAACTGACTTTTAAGTTCAATGCCACCCTGGCTAACGGTAAAGTGATGAAATTCTGGTTTGAGTTTAAGTATCGCCAATAAATGAAGTAAGATTACTTTTCTACAACAAATTGTCTTTTTTTAATTCCTGCCGCACAGTTGACTGAAGTCACAGTTGCGGCAGGTTTCTTTATTGCCGGTGGGACTGAACGGGATATCTGGGTTGAATATCTCTGTAATAATTGAAATCAGCTTTTCTTCAAACTCGCGGCCATACCTGCTGTTGAAATCTGTAACCGCATCATTGCCTATACGATAGTAAATGTCATCGGGCGTGGGCTTGGACGATGTTCGGGTGTAGAGCAGGGTGGGGGCCAGCTTGCACTTGCAGAACTCCGGCTGGTGGCTCATTATGTAGGCGTAATAGAAAATCTGGAAGGCCTCTTTCTTGCGTTTTTTGAATTCGGTGGGCGGGAACAGGTCATCGATAGTGGCGGGAGTGCCTTTGTTACGGCCGGTCTTGTAATCAACTATCCGGAGTATCCCGTCCTTAGAGTCCATGCGGTCTATGATACCCTTGATACGAACCTTTAACCTGGAGCCAGGTTTAAGCGGGTCATCTATCATGACATAATGTTTGTAGCCGGAGGATTCACTGCCCACATACCTGAAAGGTGCGTAGAGTTCCATGTCCATGCGCAGAATCTGACGCAGGTACTTGAGTATCACCTCCATGTTTATGGCCTGGGTGCCGCTCAAGTCAGCCTTGACCACATCTTCACGTTTGAAATAATCATCCCGGAAAGCCTGCTGCACAAATCCTTCTATAAGGTTGTGGTCTTTAAGCAGGGTCTCAATGTCACGGGCGGTTATGGTGTGGTCAGGAGTCTTTGATGCCAGGTAGTTGTATGTGAGCTCGGCACTCTTGTGGAACAGGGTTCCAAACATGGCGTAATCAATGTCTGTGTCGGTGTCATCGGGCTTGCGGAGTCCGGCAATCTGCATAAGATAGAACTTTAGACTGCAGTCCATATAGGTGTTCAGGGCCGACGGTGAGAGATATGTATCACTGTCAGAGAAGTCATAGCGTTGGCAGAGGCGCGCCAGCACCGGTTGTGTTTTATTGACGGTAATGGGGGTGATCTCAGTGTCGGACCGGTCTGGTTTAAGCGTAATGCGTTGTATATCGGCGCCGCTTACAATGAGCTGGAGCAGGTATCGGGATATCTGGCCTTTGCCTATTCCCTTGGCATCGGCGTTACCGTTATATACCATAGTTACGTTCTCTGCCCTTTGGAGCAGATGGTGGAAATTGTACGATGAAACGGCACTTTTGTCCTGCATGGTGGTCAGCCCGAAAGCCACGCGGATGTTATATGGTATGAACGATGCGCTCTGCCCTGATTTGGGCAGCGTGCCCTCCTGTGCCGACAGCAGCAGAACGTTCCTGAAGTCCAGGTTTCTGGTCTCGATAAGTCCCATAATCTGCATTCCCACAGCGGGTTCACCATGGAACGGAACCGTTGTTGTGGATAGAATGGAGCGTATAAGACGGCACAGCGTATCGGTATTTATCTCCAGGCTTTCTGACTCAGTCAATGAAAGGAGTCGGTTTATCTGTGTGTAGATGCGGTAGAGTGACTCCTGGATGAGCGGTTGGAACAGCGTGTCGTCATCACGATTGCGTATCACCGGGACAAGTGCTTTGAGCACGGTCTGCAGATATTTTAGAAGCGACAGGTTGTCTGTGACGGGAGTGAAGAGTACCGCCAGTTCCTGGTTTCCGGTAAGTGCTGATGTGTCAGGGAACATGCGG
>CADCLI010000165.1:1178-6870 GCA_902802285.1 uncultured Bacteroidales bacterium | reverse complement strand
GTAACGCAAACGGCGACATTGACAACCTGCAACGCGGCGGAAGTGACTACACCGCATCCATACTAGGTGCCGCCATCAAGGCCGATGAAATCCAGATCTGGACCGATATTGACGGCATGCACAACAATGACCCGCGTGTAGTTGACAATACCCAGCCGGTACGTCACCTTCATTTTGAGGAGGCAGCCGAGCTTGCCTACTTTGGAGCCAAGATACTCCACCCCACCTGCATTCAGCCGGCCAAGGCAGCCAACATACCCGTACGTCTGCTCAACACCATGGAGCCCACAGCCCCAGGCACGCTGATTGATAACCGTTCAGAGCCAGGCCGCATAGCTGCCGTAGCCGCCAAGGAGAACATCACTGCCATCAAGATCAAGTCAAGCCGAATGCTTCTGGCACACGGTTTCCTCAAGAAGGTTTTTGAGGTATTCGAAACCTACCGTACATCTATCGACATGATATGCACATCCGAGGTGGGCGTATCAATGTCAATAGACAACACCAAGCATCTGGAGGACATCGTAGCCGAACTGAAGAAATACGGCACCGTAACCGTTGACAGCGGCATGTGCATAGTCTGCGTAGTAGGTGATATGGTATGGGAGAACCTGGGATTCGAGTCACGCGCAATGGATGCCCTGGCCGATATCCCCGTACGAATGATATCATACGGCGGAAGCAACTACAACATTTCATTCCTCATCAAAGAGAGCGACAAGAAAGCTGCATTACAGCGCTTGAGTGACGTTCTATTCAACAACAAGTAAAAAGATGCGCACCCCATACTACCAGTATGACCTGGGGATACTCCAAAATACCCTCAAGTCAATAGAGGAATGTACAGCAGGCAACCCTGACTGGCACGTTCATTATGCCATAAAGGCGAATGCCAATCCTTTACTGCTCAAACACATCAATGAGTATGGCTTAGGAATAGACTGTGTCAGCGGCGGTGAAATCCAGACAGCCCTTGACAACGGTTTCCCGGCATCATCAATAGTATTTGCAGGAGTCGGCAAGGCCGATTGGGAGATAGACCTGGCCCTGAATGCCGGAATCCTGTGCTTCAACGTGGAGTCCGAGGCCGAACTTGACGTGATTGCCGAGCGTTGCGCCGCACTGGGCAAGACCGCACATATTGCACTGCGAGTAAACCCCGACGTGGATGCCCACACCCACGCCAACATAACCACCGGTAAGGCCGAGAACAAGTTCGGAATAGAGATACCCATGCTCCTGCCCATCATCCGCAAGGCACAGCAAAATTCCAGTTTCGTGTTTGATGGCCTGCATTTTCACATAGGCTCTCAGATACTTGACATGGAGCCGTTCCGTCTGCTCTGCCAGAAGGTAAACGACCTGCAGGATATGCTTGAGGCCGAGGGAATCAAACTGAACATCATCAACGTGGGAGGCGGTCTGGGTGTTGATTATGTCAATCCCGAGCAGAATCCCGTTCCCAACTTCAGGGAGTACTTTGACATATTCCGAAATAACCTCAAACTGCGTCCCGGCCAGCAGCTCCACTTTGAGCTGGGCCGTGCCGTGGTTGCACAGTGCGGACGCCTTGTAACCAAGGTCCTTTACGTAAAACAGGGTACCATCAAGAAGTTCGCTATCGTCGATGCCGGTTTTACGGAACTGATTCGTCCCGCGCTGTACGGAGCTCATCACAAGATAGTTAACCTGAACTCCGACGGTCCTTTGCAGAAATATGACGTGGTTGGTCCCATCTGCGAGTCATCGGATGTATTCGGCAAGGATGAAATGCTACCCGAGGTTCATCGTGGTGACCTGATAGCACTCATGAGCGCCGGAGCCTACGGAGAGACCATGGCATCACAGTACAACTGCCGTCCGCTCCCAGCCTCCGAGCCGGGTAAGTTCTGATTAGAATTTCCAGAGCAGTCCGACTGAAAGCGGGACCTCCCAGTACAGTTTGGCACAACATCCTTCATAATACTCTACTACGCCGACGCCGGCACTCAAGTCAAGTGCAAGGTCTCTGGTAAGGAATATGTCATAGCCCAATTGGCAGGTAAAGAAATTCTCATCGTGCCAACCGCTTACTGACGGTTTGCCGCGGAAAGAGAGTGAGAATGCGCCTATATCAAGTCCTACGCCAAGACTCCATGTGAAACCGGAATCGAACATTCCTTTCTCAAGCAATGAGCCTGTGGTGTAACCCAAATCACCCAGAACAGAGATTCCTCCATGATTGCCGAACCTGTATTTGAACTGGAGCACGTCACGGACTGTTCCGGTCTGGGTCAGTAACTGGACTTGAGGAGACACGGAGAAGTAAGGAAAGCGGTCATCGGGTACATTCCAGTTCTTGACTACGCCTACAATCATTCCGGCCGATGCCACCGCAACTGCAGCTGCTCCTATAAGCAGCGCTTCATCATCAACCTTGGACAAATCCAGATCAGAACTCTTTGGGCGGCTCGGACTGGAATGTGATTTGTTGTATCGGCTTGAATTTGAAGGTGTCCAGTTGTCATAATGACGGCCGTCATAATAACGTGCCCTGTGAGTTACATCAAACCAGAATAGATCGTGATAAAAATCAAACAGGTCTACCAGCAGCATTGTCAACCACGACCTCTTTTACTGGCTTATCAACCGGAACGGGATCATTGACCTGGCCTACGGTATCGGGCATGAAAAGGTCATACATCTCTGACTTGGTCTTGTCTGTATAAACGAAATGGAACTGCGCCGTGACCTCTGCGGGACAATTCTTATACATGGTAAGATAATCCTTACCGTCCTGGGCGGTAACCACCTCTCCCCAAACCATGATATTGCTTTTCTCTTTCTTTTTGGCATACACGGCGGTAAGCGGAATCATTACTGCCATAATCAGCATCATCAGTTTCTTCATTTCTGTTCCGGTTTATTATCCGATGCGAATATACAGAGGATAGTTCACCTGCGAGTGGGGTTTTTCCCTAAAAAAAACGGGAAAAGCCCTATTGTTTACCAAAGAAAAAAAGTATCTTTGGTGGTTAACTAACTAATCACAACAGATTAATGTCATCAAACAGACATCTTGACCCACACTGTGAAGCTATACTTGAAGAATACAGGGACAATCTTCCCCGATTCAAAGAGGTTGAAGTTCAGGTGCGGGACATGCTAAAAAGGACTTTATCAGAGGCTGGACTGCTGGTTGCGGCCCTGGAGTCCCGTATAAAGGAATATGATTCCCTGGCAGGTAAGCTGGAACTAAAGGGAAATAAGTACTCAACTCTGGCAGACCTGACCGATATTCTTGGACTTAGGATCATCACATTCTATATAGATGATGTGGATATTGTCGCATCGGCAGTAGAACGCCTTTTTACCGTGGATTGGGACAACTCGGTAGACAAACGCAAGATACATGAGATAGACAGTTTCGGATACCTGTCACTGCACTACATATGCTCCATACCCGGTTTTCCTTACCGGTTTGAGATACAGATGCGTACCTTGCTGCAGCACGCATGGGCCAACATGAACCATGATACAGGCTACAAGTCGGGAGTAGAGATTCCAAAGGGTTACATGCGCAACATGAGCCGTCTGGCAGGTATGCTTGAACTGGTGGATGATGAGTTCAGCAAAATCCGCATAGAACTGACCGATTACCGGCGCCGCGTACAGGCTCTGGTAAAATCGGGCAATCTGGATGAGGTGTCCATTGACGGAGATACTTTCCGCAGTTATCTGGAATTGGGTCCGTTCGGTCAGTTGAACAAACGTATAGCATCCATAAACCAGGCCGAGATCCAAGAGGTTCCGCTTATGCCCTACCTGGCCGTATTCAAGGGAATGGGGCTCAAGACCCTGGGCGACATAGCATCAATTGTCAGGAATTATTCCGAGGGCGCATATCAGATAGCCTGCTACCAGATTGGTCTCACTGATCTGGATATCATAGCATCCTCCATAGGCCCACAGAATCTTTGCATAGCCTATATACTCAAGAACGGAGGCGGCAAGGCCGGTCTCAAATATATGTTTGACCTGCTGAACGGAGAGTCTGAAAGCAACGCGACAATTGCCGATATGATGTTGGAACAGGCCAAGGACCTTCCTTTTATGAACACCGGCAACTGACTGCCGCAAACCGCCCACAATGAAGAAAGAGAAGCATAAACTTACGGATATAGAGAAAAAATCTGCCAGGATAGGTCTGATCCTGATTTTTATTGCCGCACTTACGCTCGAAGCCACATCCATAACACAATACGTTTTCTCTCAGAAAGGAATCAGGGAAGAGGCATCAATGCGTGCAGAAAGCCAGATGGAGACCACCAAGGCACGTATCATGGACATAATCAACCAGGCTGAGGCCGCCGTGCGCAACAGTGTATGGATAGCCCAATGGTGTCTGGAGGTTCCCGACAGCATGGGGCGTGTCACAGAACGCATCGTTAAGGACAATCCGGTGGTTGTAGGATCTACCGTTGCCTTTGTGCCCGGATATGACAAGAAACACAACCTGTTTGCCCCCTACAGTTACCGTGAGGAGGGTACAGGTACAATAAAACTCAAGACGCTTGCCACCCGGGAGTATGACTATCCCTCACAGGAATGGTTCACCAAACCTCTTGAACTTGATGCCGGCTACTGGTCCGAGCCGTATGTGGACGATGGTGGCGGCGAGATGCTAATGACAACCTACTCGCTTCCGTTGCGTGATGCCAAAGGCAATATTGCCGCAGTCATCACGGCCGATATCTCTCTGGACTGGCTGAACGACCTGGTAGGTAACATATCGGTCTATCCCAACGCATTCAGCGTCCTGCTTAGCCGGAGTGGTCAGGTTATGGTATGCCCCGTAGAGTCACTGGTCATGAACACCAACATACAGGACATTCAGGCCAGCAGTGACAACGAGTCATTCAAAGACCTGAGCAATTCCATGCTCTCCGGAGAGTCCGGAAACATTAGGATAACAGACCGCGGAGTATCCAGCCAAGTATATTTCTCACCTGTGGAGCGCACCGGATGGTCCATGTCCATAGTCATCCCCGAGAGTGAGATATATGCAGGTATCCGCCGTATCGGCATGATTGTAAAACTACTCCAGATTCTTGGTATCGTAATGCTTGTACTTATATTACGTTCTGTTGCCAAGAGACAGCAGCAGTACCAGAAACTCAACGAGCAGAAGGAGCGCATTCAAGGCGAACTGCAGATAGCAAGTGCCATCCAGATGGCCATGATACCCAAGATATACCCGCCATTCCCTGACCGTGACGATATAGACGTATTCGGAAGACTCACCCCTGCCAAGGAGGTGGGCGGAGACCTGTTTGATTTCTTTATCCGGGATGAGAAACTGTTCTTCTGCATAGGCGACGTATCGGGCAAGGGTGTTCCAGCCTCTCTATATATGATGGTTACCAAAGCGCTGTTCAGGACAATTTCGGCACATGAGGCACAACCCAACAAGATTGTATCCAACCTGAACGACGTCATGTCCGAGGACAATGAGTCAAATATGTTCGTCACCCTGTTCCTGGGTGTCCTGGACCTGCCTACCGGGCGTCTTCATTACTGCAATGCCGGGCACGATGCTCCTTTCCTTATTGGTAATACGGGCGCCGGAATGCTTCCGGTTGATTCAAACCTGCCTGTAGGTGTCATGCCCAAGTGGAAGTTCAGTCAACAGGAGACCATAATAGATCCCGAC
>CADCLI010000165.1:0-1154 GCA_902802285.1 uncultured Bacteroidales bacterium | reverse complement strand
CATGGCCAGTTTGAGATGGACCGTGTAAGGGAGCTTGCCCTTAAACTCCAGAAAGAACATGCTTTCAGCCCCACCCTGATTATAGATCGGATGACTGATGCCGTCCACACATTTGTAGGAGAGGCCGACCAGAGTGATGACCTTACGATGCTGGCCATACAATACACAAAACACCACGAAGAGATTGTTTACCAGCGCAGCCTTACCCTTACCAATGACCTGAGCAGGATACCCAGACTTAATTCTTTCATAGATGAGGTCTGTGAGGCCAACGGATTTGACAAGCCAACCACGATGCAACTCAATCTGGCAATTGAGGAGGCTGTAGTCAACGTCATGAATTACGCCTACCCCGAAGGCACCAAGGGAGACATAACCATTGAGGCAAGTTCTGACGGCAAGGAGATGAAATTCTCCATAACGGATACCGGCAAGCCGTTCGACCCCACCGCTAAGCCGGAAGTCGATATAACGCTGAGTGCCGAAGACCGTGCCATAGGCGGTCTTGGAATACATCTTATCCGCCAGATAACCGACCGTATAAATTACGAGCGAACAAGCGGGCACAATATTCTCACCCTCATCAAGAAACTGAGCAATACACAGGCATGATGATTATACCTCTTTCTATATTCAACATAGACCTCTCGACCGGAAACATTATCCTGTTTACATCCCTGCTCATGTTCGTGGCCATACTTCTGGCCAAAGTGGGTATCAACATTAAATTTGTCCTCGCATTCTACTACTGTGTGCGGCACTCCGCATATATTAACTTTCATATTATTCATCGCTTTCCTCGTCAATTTCTTCGACATCTTCAATTTCGCAACACCAGTCGCCACCTTGCATTGCGAAGTCTGACGCTTGAATAAAAGCATCTTCGTCATTTTCCGCAATAATGTCGTCGTATGTGCATTCAAGGCTTACCCTTATTGTATATTTTTTCATGCTTCTTCGCTTTCCGGCACTCTGCCTGTTTGTCCATCGAGATATTCCCTAACTTCGATAGCGCATTTCTTACATAAATTGTAGGTTTTAGATTCTGCAAACTTCGCCACACCATAACAGTTGAAATTAATGTTGATTACATTTGAGTAATCATCTTTTAGCTGCTTACAGCAAATATCACAATATACTTTGATCATTTACTT
>CADCLI010000164.1 GCA_902802285.1 uncultured Bacteroidales bacterium | reverse complement strand
GATGGCGGAGCTCAAGGGCGTTTTCAGTCTGCCCTACGGGAATCTGCTCAGTGCCGGCGCCGAGTACCGTTTTGATTATCTGCACGCCCCAATGCGCGTAAAGGGAGGACGGGCCAATGACTGGACCACTGCCCTTTATCTGCAGGATGAGTATACCGGAGTAAACTGGCTCAACATCACTGCCGGAATACGCCTTATTGAGAACAAGGCGTTCGGATTCCATGCCACGCCCAAGATAAGCGCCATGTTCAAGGTGGCAGACCTGAGGATCCGTACCGGCTGGAGCCGCGGATTCAAATCGCCCACTCCCAAGGAGCAGGGTTACCACTATCTGCGCACCATGGGCGCCACCACATTCTTTTATATGGGCAACCCTGACCTCAAGCCCCAGACATCCGATTACCTGTCGGCCGGAGTGGAATTCAGCCGCGGAGGGTTCTCGGCTTCTGTTACAGGCTACCGCAATGAGCTGTACAATATGATAACCCTGGTAAATGTACCTCTAAGCCAGATTCCCGCAGGCGAGGCGCCTGAATATATGGGCGACGGCAGCGGTCAGGTTACCCCGCGAATGTACATGAACATGGAGGATGCCCGCACAATGGGTATTGACGCTTCGCTGACCTGGCGCATTACGTCCGATATCACCCTGGGCGGATCATACAGCTGGCTTGATACCAAGGCGCATGTTTATGACACCAAGCACAGCCGCCTGAGTGAGGTGACCATTGACGGTATGGCTCACCACAAAGGCAATCTGTACGGAACCTGGCAGCACCGCTATAATGACGCCTACCGCATGGGCATCGGCCTTTACGGACGCGCCAGCAGCACACGCTACTATCAGAACAACGGCAACGGCAAGCCCTATCAGATATGGAAACTCACCACCACCCATGACCTGGGACGCAGCAAGGACGGAATGACATGGCGTCTGGAAGCCGGTATTGACAACATACTTGATTATAAGGAGACTACTCCTCACGGACTGCATTACGGTACCACCAGCCCCGGCAGGACTTTCTACTGCACTCTGAGTCTTAAGTTCTCAAAGGGCCGTAAGATGAATACCAAGGATGTGGAAAAGGGGAGTCTGGATGATGATGACTGATTTTTGTTTAACCTATTTATAAACTAACAAAAAAATGAAGAAGATCAGATTTATTCTGGCAGCTATGGTAGCCATAGCAGGATTCAGCTTTGTAAGCTGCGACAAAGAGAGTGATGAGACCAAGAACAACTACACCCGCTATCAGGATGCAGTTGATGCTCAGATCAACAAGAAGAATGACAGCGCCATCCTTCTGGTTGCATTCGGATCAACCTGGGAGCAGGCATTCGGTGCTTTTGATCAGACAATCGAGGCCTATAAGAAGGCATTCCCAAAATCAGACGTTTATCTGAGTTACAGTTCTGCCATCTGCATCAACCGCGCAGCCGCCGGTGAGAACGGCGTTTCACGTAACTACTACGCTCCCAACTTCTGGCTCCACGGACTGGGTACCAAACAGTACAAGGAGATTACCGTCCAGTCACTGCAGGTTATCCCCGGTGAGGAGTTTTCACGCGTAGTAAACTACATCAAGGACTTTGCCAACAACAGCCTGGGTGACCTGGATGACAAGTATCTGAGCGAGGTTACCATCAAGCTTGGTCTGCCGCTGCTGGCATCCGAGGAGGATGTAGTAACCACCGCAAGGGTTATTAACAACGTATACAGTGCAAAGGCTGCCCAGGGTGTTGTCGCTTTCATGGGCCACGGAAACCCTGACAGCTATGACACTTACAAGGCAAACATCCGTTACAACCAGCTTGAGGAGGAGCTCCAGGAGTACAGCCCCAACTATTTTGTAGGTACTGTCGATGCTCCCCAAAACTATAAGGTTCAGGTTCTGGAGCGCATGAAGGAGGCAGGCATCACAAGCGGTAAGGTATTCCTGCACCCGCTCATGTCTATCGCCGGTGACCACGCTCACAACGATATGGGCGGCGACGACGGTGAGGATATGAATCCTGCTGATTATGAGTACAACGATGAGGGTGAGATTGAGGACCTGAGCTGGAAGTGCTTCTTCAGCCAGAACGGTTACTCCTGCGGTGAGGATGAACTCATCATGAAGGGCCTGCTTGAGGTTGAGTCAATCCGCAACCTTTGGGTAGAGCACACCAGAGCTGCTGAGACCCTTGAGGACTACTATCACAGCATGTTCCCCGAGGAATAATTCAAATACCTTTTTTCAATACCGCTATCCGGAGAGTATGATAGGAGCTCGCCGGATAACGGTTTTGGTTTTTTTTCAATATCTTTGAGTTATGAAAAAGACTACACTCCTTCTATTGACAACTGTCCTTGTCATAACAGGCTGCAAAGGCCGTTCATCGGGCACTCGTACGGGCATCGGTAGTACGACAGACAGCACAACTATCAGATATGCTCAGGGATTTACCCTTACATACTGCGGTGACATACGTCTTATCGACCTGCAGGACCCGCAAAAGGAGGAGACGCAGTCTTTCCATTACGCACTGGTACCCAAAGGTGCCAGTACAGATGGCATACCAAAGGAATACACACCAATTGAGGTTCCAATCAGTAAGGTCATCTGCATGACATCCCTACAGCTTTCCAGTTTCATCAAGCTGGACAGGCTGGACGCAGTAGTGGGCATAACCAGCACCAGGCATCTGTTCAATGAGGAGATGAACCGTCGTCTGGAGGATGGCCGCACGCACAAAATCGGTATCGAGGGCAATTTTGACAATGAGGTCATCATGGCCGTCAACCCCGATATCATACTCATTTCGCCATTCAAGCGCGGCGGATATGAGGCTCTCAAGAACGTAGACATAACACTTGTACCCCATCTGGGCTACAAGGAGACCACTCCGCTGGGGCAGGCCGAGTGGATCAAGTTTGCCGGTATGCTGCTGGGCTGTGAGCAGAAGGCCGACAGCATATTCCGCGGCATCGAGGAGCGTTACCTTGCTCTCACCAGACTGACAGAGAACGTAACCACCCGTCCGGTGGTGTTCAGCGGCGAGCTCCAGGGCGGTAACTGGTATGCAGTGGGCGGACAGAGTTTTCTGGCCCGCCTAAAGGACGACCCCCACTCCGGCGGATTCACCATGGATTCTGAGGTTGTTTACAGCCAGGCCGCCAATGCCGACTACTGGCGCATAGTTAACAGCTATCAGGGAGACTATTCGTATCAGGTCCTGGCCGATGACGACACCCGTTACACCGATTTCAAGGCCTGGCGCAATCACGGCGTGGTTTACTGCAACATGAGCCGCACACCCTTCTATGAGAGCATGCCAATGGAGCCGGAACTTGTACTGAGTGATTTCATCAAGGTTTTCCATCCCGAACTGCTCCCGGACTACACACCCCACTATTACACTCTTCTTAAAGAATGACAGAATCTAATTCGTGATTTTCGTGTAATTCGTGAATTTCGTGTAATTCGTGGTTTCAAATTAGTTATCTTTGTAAATAGAATGAAACGCTCCGTAATATTCAATATGCTAATCATTACGGCACTCATTCTGGTGCTGTTCCTGCTAAATGTTGCATTGGGATCGGTAAGCATACCTACCCGTGCGGCATGGAATATTCTGTGGGGCGTTGCTGACCAGGATCCCATCTGGACCAACATCATACTAAAATCCAGAGTTCCGCAAACCCTTGTGGCAATAGTAGCCGGCGCAGGTCTGGCCATCAGCGGTCTGCACATGCAGACTGTTTTCCGCAACCCGTTGGCCGGTCCATCGGTACTGGGTATATGCTCCGGAGCCAGTCTGGGCGTGGCTTTCGTGGTGCTGCTGTCGGGCAGCATCGGAGGCGTGGCTCTGAGCCGTATGGGATTTGCCGGCGATATGGCCATGACAGTTGGCGCAATAGCAGGCGCATTGGCAGTGATGGCACTTATAGTTTATGTTTCACAGCGTGTCAAAGGCAATGTCACCCTGCTTATCATCGGCGTCATGATAGGTTATGTGGCCAACGCCATCATCGGTGTACTCAAGTATTTCAGCGTCGAGGAGGATATACGCGCTTACGTTGTCTGGGGCTTGGGCAGTTTCAGCCGCGTATCGGGTAATCAGATGACGCTTTTTGTCACTATGATGTGTATCCTGCTGCCGCTCTCTTTCCTGCTTGTCAAGACGCTGAACCTGCTCCTGCTGGGCGACCAGTACGCCCGCAATCTGGGGCTCAACATAAAACGCGCACGCCTGCTGGTTATCAGTTACTCGGGTATTCTGGTGGCCGTGGTAACCGCTTATTGCGGACCCATCAACTTTCTGGGACTGGCTGTACCGCATCTGTGTCGCGCCGTTTTCCGTACATCCGATCACCGCATACTAACTCCGGCCTGCATCCTGATGGGCGCGCTGTTTGCTCTGGCCTGCAGCCTGATAGCCCGAATGCCTGGCATTGAGGGCGCTCTGCCGGTCAATTCAGTTACCGCACTTGTTGGCGCCCCCGTAGTGATATCGGTCCTGTTCAGACGTCGTAAAGAAGATTCAGCCGAATAATATGAAACAGCCCACCATTAAGATAGAGTCCCTGAGCACGGGATACCATGGCAAGAACAACGTTACCATTGTTGCACGTGACATCAACGCAACCATACACGGAGGCGAACTTACCTGCCTGCTGGGCCCCAACGGCGCCGGCAAGTCCACCCTGCTGCGTACCCTGTCGGCTTTCCTGCCGCCTGTAAGCGGCAATATCACCATCATGGGCCGTAACCTTGGGGACTACACCGACAAGGAACTAGCCAAGACTATCGGCGTAGTGCTTACTGAGAAGACTGACCTGCGCAACATGAGCGTTGAGGACCTTATCGGTCTGGGCCGAAGCCCATATACCGGATTCTGGGGCACACTCCATGAGGATGACCGCCGTGTCGTAGCCCAGGCTATAGAGATGGTGGGAATAGAGCCTTTGAAAGACCGCATGATCCAGACTCTTAGTGACGGCGAGCGTCAGAAGGTGATGATTGCCAAGGCTCTGGCCCAGGAGACTCCGGTCATTTTCCTGGATGAGCCTACGGCGTTCCTGGATTTCCCCAGCAAGGTGGAGATAATGCAGCTGTTGCGCAACCTTACCCGCACTACCGGCAAGACTATATTCCTCTCTACACATGACCTGGAACTGGCTCTTCAGATTGCCGATACTATCTGGCTTATGGATAAGCAGAAAGGCGTCATGATAGGTACGCCTCAGGAACTGGCATCCAACGGATCGCTAAACAGTTTCTTCTCTCAGAGGGGAATCTCTTTCGATATCCATGATGTGGAGGGGTCACTCTGCATCATTCCACGGACCAAATAAAACTTGCTCATTATTTGGTGGAACTTTTTGGGGTATAGGTATCTGAAACTACAAATGTTTCCATTTGCAGTAGCCGTACTATCCCATTTGGGGACCATCGTGGAGAGGCGTAAGCGGAGCGCCCCGAAGGATCCCGTTAAGAACGCCGCTTGTTCGAGGAACGTTCGGCCCCGTAGGGGACGATGAGGACGAGTTCGGCGTTTAGGGTCCGTAGGGGAGGCCTTTTGCGTAGCAAAATAAAATAAGGCTGGGCTACGCGCAGCGTAGCCTCGGAGCGCTGTGTCCCCAAATGGGATAGTACGGCGGTGCTTTGGTTTCAGATACCTATACCCCAAAAAGTTCTGTGCAACTGAAAACTTTGACATTTGCTTTACCAAAGAATTCCTTCTTCGGATATTAGGATTATCTTTAATGAACCGTTTTTCAGGAGGGGATCGCAGTGAGTGTGGCAGTGGCGGATTATTGTTTTGCAGAAATCCGGTTGATTTTCTTGAGGAATCAGGTTCCAGAGTTCCCTGGCCAGAGTGATGTTGTCTATACTGTCACAGACGTTTTCAGGGCAGCCTGATTCCCGGGCCATTTGTTTGATGAATCCCTTGTCCATTACTCCTTCTCGGCTGTGGGTGTCCAGCATTCCGGCGGCCAGCTTTACGGCTTTTCCTATCATCAGACCCATGGTTACCTCCTTGAAGCCCAGTTCACTGGCAGCGTTTAGGGTCTCTCCTATGT
>CADCLI010000163.1 GCA_902802285.1 uncultured Bacteroidales bacterium | reverse complement strand
GCATCGTCATTGCCTACCTGTACAGTTGTCCCTTCGTTGATAACGCTGCCAATGTCCTTCCCTTCAGCAGGCTTCTCCGCTCCCGGCAACACCTCTACCGTCAGCGTTACTTTACCTTCCGCGTTCGCTGCTACATTCGCAAGCGTCCATGTGACTATGCCGTTCTCATGAACGCCATTATCGCTTGCGGTAATAAACTTGACATTCTTGTCCAGTTTATCAACGATCGTAACTGTCGTCGCACTGGTCTTGTAGTTCCGGTAATTGATCTCGTAGGTAATCTTGTCGCCCACCTGCACAAAGCCCAGTACGCCGCTGCCTCCGTAAGGTGCTGTTTCCTTCTTCTCAGGCACAGGGTTCTCTACGGTATCCAGATCGAAAATGTAATCATTGTCAATCTGCACATTTGCATTCTCACCATTGGAGACCAGTCCTGGACCATTGTTGGATTTTAAGGCACTATTTTTTACTTTGACTGTCAAAATTACTGAATCCGATTTATAAGCATCGACGTTTTCCAATGTCCAGACCACTTTATGTTCTGTTGGATCATATACTCCCTGCGGATCAGATGATACATACTCTACATTCGGATCCAATGGATCTTCTATCTTAACTGTTGCAGGGTCTTTTTTATAGTTTGTATAGCTGATCTGATATGTGATAGAATCTCCCGGATTTACCATGCCCAACATTCCGGTACCATTATACGGTTCTATTTCCTTCTTTTCCGGTACCGGTGCATAAATATTATAGACATAGAATTCAAGGAATTGATTGATTAAATCTTTTTCATTATTATTATCCTCCGGATCAATCCATCTTCCATATTTCCCCAATACCTCCGGAACACTTACATACCCATCTGCCACATGTCTTTTACCGTTATTGGGATCGTTTTCTCTCCAGACATATTCCGTTTCCGTTTTAGTCCTGAGATATATCCATTCTTTACCATCAATATCTGTTATTTCTTCTGCAATTGACCCCTGATCTTCCTCTATGTACAACATCCCGGCATAATCTATGTGACCACTATTACCTATTATGCCAGGCTTAACATCATAGTCGTTCACGAGTCCTTCACCCGTTTGACCGACAATTATACTTCTTGAATGGATAGCCTCATATCCACTATAGTCGGCAGTACCCGTTGACCCTTCTACCCCAACGTTCGTTACACTGTTATAAACTGTTTCATCAACCGGCGCTTTTTTATGAACGATGAATCTGTTTGTGACCGGTGTCTCCGGATGAAGCGTTTCCCCTTCATGTGTCTGGAGCGTCTTCTTGATCTCTATTGCTACTACATTAGGACTGCTTTTTGATTCTATCTCCAGTACGAAGTCCATTCCGCTGCCCTGTTTGCTGGCTGTATTCCATAAAATATGACCGGCTTGCCATAGTGCAACATCATCATCGTCTCCAACTCCGGACCTCGGGTATACCGGAGGGCACTCATTATTCGGATCCCAATAATCAAATGTTTTGGAGAGATTCAGCGAGATTGTACTGCTTAAAGGCTCGCCTCCTGCCGGTTTTAATTGCCCATAATGTCCATTCTCATCTGTATAAATCCAGGGGAATGTCAACTCTTTATTGATTGTAACGGTATAGTAGATACGATTTTCAAGTCTCGCATTAAGGCCATCTCCATTAATCTGACATTCATCATCAGGCGTCTGCCTCCAACTATCTTTAACTATTGGCTTACTACGATCCAAATCGCTTTCTCCAAATTTGGGCAGATCGGCAACTTTGAATGAACCCTCTATTCTGACCTGAGGATTTTCATATTCGTTTTCGGATGAACTGTTTTGAGAGTAACCTGTGATGTAAAAGGCATTATCCAACAACCCTTTTTCCTTTGTGAACGCAGATATTTCCGCGTTTTTCAAGTCACTGATTCCAATAGGGACATTTGACTCCAATTCCAATGTAACGTCATTGTCACCAACCCTTAGTGTTCTCGTTCTCCCTGTTTCATCCACATATTCATAATCACCATACGCAAGTTCAACGCTCAGCGAGGCCTTCCCTTTTACAGAAATATCAATATGATTAACTGTATGATTCAAATTCTCGGAAGCTGGCACTGAATCATCAACACTTGCAAAATAAACTGTCACGGCCTGTTCTTCAGAGGCTTTTCCGCTAATGCAGTGATTCTCTTCATCAATACCGATATACCAGTTTGGATTACGATAACTTCTTATCTTATTATTAGAATACTCTATTGCGCATTGCCACTGATACTTTGGATGTTGCGCATTCGCTGCCTCTGATGTGGCTTGATTTGGTTCTTCTGTTATAGCCGGTCTTGTATCAGAACTCGGATCAATATAATTGAAATACCAATCATCCGGTTGTTGATAACCTCCAATATGTGCTGCAGATGACTCCATCTGAAGAACAGTTACTAGCTTGTTACCAGAACTGGTTACGTCATTACCCACCTGCTTTAAAGCGTATGTCCACAGGAGAGGATAGTCCATCTCCACTTTTGAAAGTACGCCCGATTCTTTCGAATACTCAACTTCTGCAAGTGTACCATCATTTCTTACAGAGTAATATTTATCGTTATATTCAACGATAATCGCATAGACTTTCTTGTTTTGATCGCCGGAAACGGTCGGTGTCACTATTGTACCGGTCACCGAGAAACTTCCCTGCTGATAAGTTATTCCTTTATAGTCATCCGTCACCGCCAGATCCGTAATGACTTCTGTGCCCTCGTTGGCAAAGTGAACCACGCTGAGGGTTGCTCCCTCAGTCAGCGGCATTCCGTCCGCATAGGAAATCGTTACTTCTACAGGCGCCTGGGGTTCGATCTTTGCCGCGTCCTTCTCAATTCCAATGTCAAAGAATCGTGCGAAAGATACATCCTCGCTGCTGACACCCAGCTGCGCAGCAGAGTCTGCAAGATACTTGCCAAATTCTTCGCTGTCTGTTAGAATTTCCCGGACCTTCAGTTCCGCGCCCTCCGGGATTCCGGCTTCCGGACCATACTTCAGTGCGATCCGGAAAGTGGTGCCGTCGAAAGCCGTGTAGTAAGTAACCAGGGAATAGCAAAGTACATAATCCGTGAATTCATCCGTGGTGAAGCTGTACCTGGTCAGATCCCTGCGGCCGCTTTCATAGGTT
>CADCLI010000162.1 GCA_902802285.1 uncultured Bacteroidales bacterium | reverse complement strand
CAGCCTGGGTTAAACTGTCGGAATATGATAAGGTCAGTGAAAATGATTTCCAGGTGGTGGTGGATTATAACGACATAGTCTCGCAGGAGGTCCCGAAAGTCATGCTCAGGATTTACCGTCAGCCTGCCAATGTCCGTAACGTCCGTCTGCAGACACGCTCTGTCGATTATTTAATGGAGTCTGGAGCATACTGATATGACAGTCATCGGTATTACTGGAGGAATAGGGTGTGGCAAGAGTTATGTATCGGCCAGGATGCAGTTGCGCGGCATACCTGTATATGATTCCGATTCGCGTGCCAAACTGATTACGTCAACTGACCAGTCTGTCAAGGATGCACTGTCGGAACTTGTGGGTCCTGCGCTCTATTGCCAGTGCGGGTGCGGTGTGATGCAGAAGGAAGTATTGGCGCGCTTCATATTCGGCAATCCGGATAATATGGCTAAGGTTGACGCTATCGTCCATCCACGCGTAAGGGATGACTTCAGACGAGGGGCGGCCGGTTTAAAAAATAAGGAATTCTGCATAATCGAATCGGCTATTCTCTTTGAGTCGGGGTTTGACTCTGAAGCCGGTTTTACGGTTTGCGTGGATGCTCCGCTCCAATTGCGGATAGAACGCTGTGTAAAGCGTGACAATACAACTGCACAGTCAGTTGTAGCCAGGATCAACAGTCAGATGGAGCAGGTTGAAAAATGCCGGTTGGCTGATTATGTGATAGTAAATGACAATGTTACGCCATTGGAGCCACAAATAGATGCGCTTCTTTTAAAATGTAAGGAAACTTTTATTAAATAATACATTATAATGCTTAACGAAATTCTTACCATTTCAGGCAAACCGAGCCTGTATAAACTGCTCACCCGCGGACGTGGTGCGCTTATAGTTGAGAATATTGACGAGACCAAGAAACGTATGCCTATTCAGGGTACTGACAAGGTTGTCTCGCTTGGTGATATCTCTATCTTTACCGATGAGAGGGAGATGCCTCTGCGTGAGGTTTTCCTGGCCATTGAGGCCAAATATGACAAGAAGGAGATCTCTTTTGACTGGCGTAAGGCTTCAAACCCCGAACTGCTCAAGTTCTTTAGTGAGATTATCCCGGATTTTGACCGTGACCGCGTATATCCCAGCCATATCAAGAAGATAGCAGGCTGGTATGACCTGCTGGTCAAGTACGGCGAGAATGACTTCTCGGAGCCCAAGGCCGAAGAGGAGAAAACTGCAGAATAAGGGGGAATTTTTGGGATACAGTATCTGAAACTACGCGCTTCGCGCTATCCCTCCCATCACTAAAAAGATGCTCTGGAAGATGTGAGTAAACTCCCGTCTTCCAGAGCATCTTTTTAGTGACGGGCCCCTCCCTCTAACGCGCCGAGGGTGGCGACGGTTTCCGATACCGTATCCCAAAAATTCCGTGCACCTGGCGGAATCTGCAGCGTATTTGTGATTCATATAAAATAATATTTTATATGCGTTTTTTCTTGGCGGTTTGGTTTTTATGCTGTAACTTTGCAGCCGCAATCCAACAATAGGACAAAATGGAAAAAGTCACTGTGCTCTCAGAGGATCAGCTTTACAACAGCTTTATCGATCCCAAGTATATTCCTGCAGGTCAGAATAAGTATTATTTGCGCGACACTCAGGTTTGCGCACCCAAGGGCGGCTGGCGTCATCTGACCAGCTCGGAGATTGAGGCTCTTGTCAAGAATGACAATACGGCTATGAGCTGGGACAATATCCTGGTAACCGATGAGTTTGATCCCATGATGGTCAAGAACAACAAGTTCTACGGTTATGTGCGCATCGGACGCGTAACAAGCAACGGACTCCAGTATCACGATCTGAGACTTTCATGCGGCATCACCAACAGCTCAATACACTCCTGCGATATAGGTGATGACTGCGCTATCCATAACGTGCATTACCTGTCACATTATATAATAGGTGACCGCTGCATGCTTTTCAACATCCAGGAGATGTCATGTACTGACCATGCCAAGTTCGGTAACGGCATAGTAAAGGAGGGTGAGGATGAGGATGTACGCGTATGGCTGGAGCTGATGAATGAGACCGGATGCCGCAGGGTACTGCCGTTTGACGGAATGATTGCTGCCGATGCCTACATGTGGGCCAAGTTTATCGATGACCGTCGACTTCAGGACCGTCTCAAGGCCATAACACAGAACTCATTTGACAGTCGTCGCGGATTCTACGGAACCATCGGCTACGGCAACGTCATAAAGAACTGCTGGATTATAAAGGATGTCAAGATAGGCAACTGCTGCTACATAAAAGGTGCCAGCAAGCTTAAGAACCTTACAATCAACTCATCAGAGAAGGAGCCGACACAAATAGGTGAGAATGTGGTGCTTGTCAACGGAATCGTGGGTTACGGATGCCGCCTCTTCTACTCGGTCATTGCCGTGAGGTTTGTGCTTGGCAGCCATTCCAACCTTAAATACGGAGCCCGCCTGATGAACTCTTTCATGGGCGATAATTCTACAATATCCTGCTGTGAGGTGCTCCACAACCTTATCTTCCCGGCTCATGAGCAGCATCACAACAACTCGTTCCTGATAGCAAGCGTGGTCAAGGGACAGTCCAACCTGGCAGCCGGCGCAACCATCGGCTCCAACCACAACTCTCGTACGTTTGACGGTGAGATTGAGGCCGGACGCGGATTCTGGCCGGCACTCTGCGTGAGTGTAAAGCACTCATCCAAGTTTGCCAGCTTCACAATGCTTGCCAAAGGCGCTTATCCGGCTGAGATTATCAACCCCTTCCCGTTTGCCCTGCTCAGCAATGATGAGGTTAAGGGAGAGCTCCATGTAATGCCGGCATTCTCATGGCTATATAACATGTTCGCAATGGCCCGCAACAACTGGAAATACGCCACCCGCGATACCCGTGTATTCAAGGTCCAGAACATTGAGTTTGATGCATACGCCCCCGATACCATGGAGGAGGCAATCGAGGCCCGCAAGCTGCTTGACAAGTGGACAGCCAAGGCCTGGCTTCGCAACGAGGGCAAGAGTCTGGAAGGTATGACCGATGAGGAGCTTACGGAAATCGGCAAGAACCTTTTGAATGGTAATCCTGACAAGATTAAGGACCTGGAGGTGCTGGGAGAGGATATGGAGAAATCGCACCGCAAAGTTGTTATCCTGCATCCTTACAAGGCCTATCACGCATACGGCGATATGCTGACATATTATG
>CADCLI010000161.1 GCA_902802285.1 uncultured Bacteroidales bacterium | reverse complement strand
CGTTACAATCCCGCTCTTGCCGAGGAGGGTAAGAATCCGTTCTCACTAGACTCAAAGGAGCCTAACTGGGCTAACTTCCATGACTTCCTGATGGGTGAGGTCCGTTACCTCTCAGTCAAGAAGGCATATCCCAACGAGGCCGAGGAGCTCTTTGCCGAGGCTCAGAAGATGGCTCAGCTCCGCTATAAGAGCTACGTCCGCAAGACTCAGGAGAACTGGGAATAATCAGCCCAATAACAAAAAAAGAGCGCTCAAGACTGAGCGCTCTTTTTTTGTTTATGCAAACTGTTATGAGATTGCGATGCTCTGTACGGGCTGAGCTTGCTTTTCGGCAGGCAGCTTAGGCACATCGATTGTCAGTACACCGTTCTCAACCTTGGCCGAGATCTTCTCGCGGTCTGCATCATCGGGCAGGATGTAGCTCTGATTGAACTCCTGATATGAGAACTCTCGACGGATGTAGTTGCGTTTCTTGTTCTCCTTGTTCTCCTTGTTATCCTCGTTCTTGCGGACCATAGAGATTGACATTACGCCGTCGGCATCGACCTGCAGGTTCAGTTCCTCTTTCTTAAGTCCCGGAACAGCGAACTCAAGTTCGTAGTTCTTCTCATTCTCGATTACGTTCAGAGCCGGTACGCTGGCAGCGGTGCGGGTTGTGAACCAATCGTCATTCATAAAATCGTTGAACAGACTGGGTAACCAATTCTGATTGTAATTCTGATTTCTTCTTGCGAGTAACATAGTTGTAACCTCCTATACTTTAATTGTTAAACATTCTGTTTTATCCGGCTCCCTTTCGGGGCGCCTTCGCTGTATAAGAGACAAATCCGATGCCAACAAATATAGTATGACAAATTGTCATGCTATATATAATATTGTGTGACAAGCTGTCAAAGATCAACCAGCGGAGTGGACCAAATGTCACCACTCAGACTCTTGCGCTCATTATCTATCTTGAGCAGAGCCTCACGAATTTTACTGTCCAGAGCATGGTCCAGGTCACAATAGCCGCAGTTGTTGATTGCGGACAGCACCTTTACTACAGTAAGTTGTCCGGTGTCGGTGGCGGGTACGTATGCGGGCTCGCGTTCATCGTTCTGGAGTACTGTCTCCAACAGGCCGGAGTCGGTCAGGGTATCAAGTGATGAGACTACGTAGCGCAGCGGAATGTGCAGCTCGTCGGCCAACTCCTTACGGGTCAGGGCTGTCTCGTGCCTGTTGAACCGTTTGCAGATGCATGCCATTACCATCAGGCTGTAGAAATCCTCGTGCCGACGGCTTATCTTTTCGGGTTCCTTGAAATAGTTGAAGTTGTCATTGTTCTGGCTTACATATGCCAATTCACATCCGAACAGTATTATGGCCCAGGATACGTTGAGCCAAAGGAGGAACAGCGGCAGGGCTGCGAAACCTCCGTAGATGGCGTTGTAGCTGGAGAGTGAGAACTGTCCGTTGAAGTAGAGGTTCTGGAGAGCCTGAAAGAGGCATCCTGCAATGATACCCGGAATGATGGCATACTTGAACCTGACCTTGGTGTTGGGCATGAATATGTAGAATCCGGTAAGTATCAATCCTGCAACTACATATGGTAGCGCATCCTCTATGATGAATTTGGCGAATCCTCCCAGAAGCTGGAATCCTTCCATATGCGAGAGTACGCTTGATGCCAGTGCTGACATACCGCAAAGACAGATTATTCCAATGGGAATAAGCAGAATCAATGAGAAATAATCGGTTATCTTGCGGCCCATGCGGCGTGATTTTTTAACGTGCCAGATGGAGTTGAGGTTGGCTTCGATACCATCGGCCAAAGAATAGACAGAGAAGAGCAGGAACAAGAGGCCGATACCGATGAATGCGCCGCTGGATACATATTGCATGTAGCCGTCAATGAACTGCATTACGGAATTCAAGGATTCATTCTCACCAATGATACCGTTCTTGAGAAGTCCGGTTACGATGTTTTCGAATCCGAATCCGCGGGCAACAGCGAAAATAAGCGCCAGGATAGGCACTATGGCAAACAGAGTGGAGTAGGTGAGCGCTGCTGCACGTGTCATGACCTTGTCGTCAAGGAATGTGCGTACGGCTATCACAACGACCTTTACCGTATTGGCTATTGCGCGGCGCAGAGGCCCTTTCTGATAAAGCTCAAATGACCAGATATCCTTGGTTACGAATACGGTTATGCGGTTTATCAGTGCCTTGAGCTTGCTCTCTTTTTTATCAGCCATAGCAATTAATTGTTAGTCAGGGAACAAATGTAGTCAAAATTTCAAAAATAGTACAAAAGGGGACTGTCCCCTTTTGTATCATTTTTAGAGTTTGGCTTTGAGGAAGCGGCCTGTGTAGGATGTGGGGCAGGCGGCGACGTCTTCGGGGGTGCCGCAGACTACAAGGTGGCCTCCGCGCTCGCCGCCCTCGGGACCCAGGTCTATTACGTGGTCGGCACATTTGATTACATCCATGTTGTGCTCTATTATTATTACGGTGTGACCGCGGCGTATCAGAGCGTCGAATGATTCCAGCAGCTTGCGGATATCGTGGAAATGCAGGCCGGTAGTGGGTTCATCGAATATGAATATGGTGGGATCGGCCTTCTCCAGACTCAGAAAATAGGCCAGTTTCACGCGCTGGCTCTCACCGCCCGACAGGGTGGATGATGACTGTCCAAGTTTAACGTAGCCCAGTCCTACCTGGCGCAGCGGCTCCAGTTTCTTGACAATGCGGCGCTCCGTGGGGTCATCGGACGAGAAGAACTCGACAGCCTGGTTTACTGTCATCTCCAGTACGTCCCAGATGTTCTTGCCCTTATAGGTCACCTCCAGCACATCGTTCTTGAAACGGCGGCCGTGACAGCTCTCGCATACCATCTGGAGGTCCGACATGAACTGCATGGATACGGTTACAACACCCTCGCCCTTGCACTCCTCGCAGCGTCCGCCCTCGGAATTGAATGAGAAATGTGTGGGCCGATATCCCATCTGGTGTGACAGCGGCTGGTCGGCAAAGAGTTTGCGTATCTCATCGTAAGCCTTGACGTAGGTGACGGGGTTGGAGCGGGTGGTCTTGCCTATGGGGTCCTGATCTACAAACTCCACGGAACGTACCATTCCGGTATCGCCCTCGATGCCCATGCACTCGCCGGGACGCTCGGTCGACTCACTGTATATAGTCTTGAGGTGACGGTACAGAACATCACGCACCAGGGTGCTCTTGCCCGATCCGCTCACGCCCGTTACTACGGTCATCACGTTGAGCGGG
>CADCLI010000160.1:3794-8447 GCA_902802285.1 uncultured Bacteroidales bacterium | reverse complement strand
TGAGGAAGGCGGCGAGGAAGGCGTTGCCCCAGCGCACCGGGCGACGATAGAGGCACAGGCCGAAGAGAAGCCCCGTCAGCGCGGCTGTGAGCGTGAAGCCGGGGAAGTAGGCGCCCGTGGGAAAAAGGAGCGAGCCGACCAGATCGCCCAGCGCGGCGGTCAGCGCCGTCCAGGCCGGGCCGTAGAGCATCGCGCCAACGGCCACGGCGGCAAAGCCGAAGCCCATTTTGACAAGCGGGGTGTTCAGCGCCAGCAGCCGCGTGAAGATCACATCGAAGGCGATCAGCAGGGCCGAAACGGTCAACTGCCGGAGAGAAACGGGACTTTCTTTCTTTTCCATAAAAAAACACACTCCTTCCCGTTGGCACCGGGAAAGAGCGCTCTTGCCCCGTGACAGCGGACGCGGGAGGCCATCGCAGCCTGCGCTTTCGTCCGGCAGCGGCGTTCAGATCACAGGCCGCGCGCTGGTGCTGAGCGACCGGATCGGCCTGACGTTTATCCTGGATATTCCCGAGCAGTACCGCGACGGCGGCTCCGTGCGCTTTTCCGGTGCAAGGGATGGCCAGAGCGTAGATCTTGCGGACGCGGAAGCGGACGGCGCGGCTTACCGCTTCACCTGCTGGATGGGGCCGCTTGAGATGGCAAATGAGATCAGACCGGATTACTATCAGAACGACACGCTCGTGCAGGAGCTGGAGGCCTCTTCGGTCAAGGCCTTTATTGAGGCTGCCGATGAGGAGGATCCCGCCCGTGCGCTGCTGCGCGCCCTGGGGGACTACGGTCATTTTGCGCAGCTCGGCGCCGGTATCGCGGAGCCCGGTATGCCGCAGTATCGGGAGGACGCCTTCGATTATGACGCGATCTGCGCTGCCCTCGCGGATCAGAAAATGCAGTGGACGCCGACGGGGAACGTGAAGAGCGTAAACCTTCGCTTTGATCCGGAGCTGGGGGCCCGCCTCAGCCTTTCGCTGAATTTGAAGGACGGATACACCGGCACGCCGGAAGTCTCCGTCTATGACAAAGCGCTTTCACCGGACGGAGACGGCGTTTATCCGCTGGCCACGGTCAAACTCAACGGCCTCGGAACCATGCTGGACGTGCTGATCCGCGACGGCGGGGAGAGGGCAGCCCTGAAGCAGTCAATGCTCTGGTCTGCGGTCAGGACCGTGTTGAAGTACGGCTGTGGCAGGTCTCTTGACAATCCCAATCCCTGATAATCCGCGCCGATATAAATGGTATTCTGTATTATTGAGATTGTCATACCGGGCTGACCCGTTTGTGATGGACATTGGTCCCATCTGATTGTGGTGAAATGGTTCTCGAGCCATATCTTGGAACATTCCTTTAAACCTACAGGCCAGCATACACAGCCGGAGAGGGTAAGAGTGGCGGTATCATATGGAGAGTGATACAGAAATGACACACGAACCAAGTCCTGTCCTATATCTGCGCCGAATCCTGCGAATCCTTGTATTACCTGTGAACTGGTCAGGGTGTCAAAACTCACTATCTGATACCATTCCGACTTTTTTGCCTCCGGGTCGGGAGTGTCGTCGGAATCATCTTTCTGACAACCGGCCAGAAACAGTAGGGCAAGCAGGGCTGTTGTTGTCTTGAGGTAAAGGTTCATGAAAGGGTTATTATCAGTTTTCTTGTTGTTGACTTGGTTACACGGTAGCGGTTGTCAGTACGTCGGCCCAGTATCCAGATAATCTCCCTGCCCGATGTGACTACAAGCTGCTGACGGCGCTCGGCATGAGGGACTTTGCAGTCAGTGAGGTAATCGCTGACCAGTTTCCGTCCTTTCATGCCGAAGGGTATGAATGAGTCTCCGTCCTGCCATGGCCTTATCTCCAGCGGCCCTTTTACGAGTGCGGCATCGAAAGTGGCCGTATGGGGGTCTTTGGATATGGCGGTTCCTGCAACGGCGGTGGTTACGGAAAGCGTCTTGCCATCAGGCAGAGTTATGGCTGAACCCGGTTCCACACTCAGGATTACGGGCTTGAAAACGGAACGGCTTACAGGTGACACCGTAAGACAGTCACGCTCTTTTGTTATCCGATGAGTGGCCGAGAGGAATGTGGTGCCCGGCCGGGAGTCCAGAGATGTGGCTACCGATGTTATCTGCGAGTCATTGAATCCCAAGGGGGAGAGTATCTCAAACAGGAGCCCGCTTACCGAAGGAGCCTGCCTTAGCCTGCCGATATCGATGGTGATGATGTCTGAATCATGGCTTACCACATTATCGATGGCCCGCTCTACAGCCTGGGTATAGAAAGGATATGCCTGCTGCAGGTGCTGAATGGTATCGGCAATGGAGACATCGGCTCCGGGATTTATGGTGCGCATCATCGGCAACAGTTCCAGACGTATCCTGTTGCGGGTGAAATCAGTCTCCAGGTTGGTGCTGTCTGTCACGAACGGCTGTCTTGTCTGATTGAGCCAATCCTCTATATCCTGCCTTGAGAGACATAGAAGAGGGCGGATGATATGGCCGTTTTTGGGCTTGATGCCGGTCAGGCCGCGCAGACCTGTGCCGCGGATCAGGTTGAGCAGGAGTGTCTCAACCGAATCATCACGTGCGTTCAAAATCGGAATAACGTAGTTGACGGGCTGCCATCTCTATTGAGACGCCATGGGCTGAAGCAAATCCCCTGGTGTCATAGTTACATACAGAAAGTTCAACATCATGTTGCCGGCATAGATCTGTGACAAACTGTTGGTCACGCTCACTCTCTTCTCCCCGGAGATGGAAATTACAGTGGACGGCATGGACACTGTAACCTAACTGTTGCAGTATAAGGAGCAGCGCAGTGCTGTCAGCTCCGCCGCTCACACCTGCGACAACCCTGGCTCCGTCTGTCAGAAGACGGTGCTTAAGAATGTATTGTCTTACTGTCTCAATCAGTCTGCTTTCCATTTATAGAGTTGACGGGTGTTGTGTATGTTGTGCCAGATTGTATAGAAACCGCCGGCTACCGATACCAGAGGGTTCCAGAACGTGTATCCCATCCAGATGCCGAATACGGTGTTCTTCTGGCCGAGTGACTGACTGGCCTCTATACGGCTGCCGTCACTGTTGCCGGTTAAACGTCCGGCGGTAAACTGGAATATACAGCAGAGCATGGAGACCAGTGCCACACCAACCAGCGTAAGCAGACTGCATCCGCTGTGGTATATGGCTCTGGTACTCATGAGTATGGCGATGGTGAGAGATACTGCCCACAGGTAGAAACTGAGATTCATTTTGGATGAGACCCAATCGTGGAATGCGGGCATCAGCCAGCGTACTGCCCAAGCGGTGAGGCATGGCAGTATCAGCAGTGGAAAGACCTTGGCAAGTATCCTGCAGAACGCGGAACTGAAACTTATGCCCGCCTGAGGATAGAGCAGTGGTACCGTGAGCGGAACAGCGACAGATACTGCAAGGTTTATGATGATGGTGTACATTACCACCTGGGCCATGTCTCCACCCAGTTTGCCTGTAACGACAGCGCATGCTGTGGCTGTGGGGCAGATCATGCAGAGCATTGCCGATTCAAAAAAGATCCTGTGCCGTATAACCCAAGCTGCACTGACGGTGTTGCTGTGCATGGCCCAGATGACGATGGCACTGATGGCAATGAATGCAAGCATCTGGATAAGCAGGTTACGGATATGCCAGCGTTTGAATACAAGCTGGCGGGGTTCTATACGGCTGAAACTGATGAAGAGCATAAGGAACAGCAGTATAGGTTGAGCATGGCGGCATATGGATTCCAGGACAGGTCCTGCAGTATGGATATGGGGAATCTTAGTGTAGATGAGATAAACCCCCGCACCAGATATCATGCCGATAACCAGCATCCAGTCCTTCAGAAATTTGAGTAATCTGCCTTGCATTTGTTTGCGAAAGTACATTTTTTTTGCGATTTACGTTTTAACTTAGCGCACCAAATAGAAGTGAAACGCAGAATGAAACGCTTCAGATTACTGTTTTTGTTGTTGATACTGCCTGCCATGTGGTCATGCAAGGATGATTGGAGTTTCAGTAAAGACTCCGGTTATGTTCTTGGCTTCTCGGTAGATACCGTGCGGTTTGACACTGTGCTGACCGGCGTGGCATCGGCCACTGCGGCTTTTAAGATATACAACGGCAATGATGTAGGACTCAGGTTTGATGCGTTCATGGGAGGCGGTGCAGCAAGCCCGTTCCGTATGAATCTGGACGGAGAGGGCGGTTCTGTGATTTCCGGGCTGGAGGTACATGCACGAGACAGCCTGTTCTGTTATGTTACAGTGAATATCCCGGCTACCGGTGATATCGATCCCTTTCTGATATCTGACTCGGTGAGTTTTGTCCTGGAGAGTGGGGTAGTGCAGTGTGTAAGGCTGATGGCGCATGGCCAGAATACGGTTCCGCTAAAAGGCAGAAGGCTTGTCTCCGATACTGTATTTAAGCCGGGAAAACCTTATCTGATATATGACAGCCTGGTGGTATCTGATGGAGTGACGCTTACTCTTGAACCCGGTACCAGACTGTTCTTTCACGGAGGAGCCGGACTGGATGTTGTGGGCCGCCTGATTGCAAGAGGAACGGCAGACAGTATGGTCGTGATGCGTGGAGACCGGCTGGACATGATGCTACCCGGCTTGCCTTATGACCTTCTCAAC
>CADCLI010000160.1:0-3752 GCA_902802285.1 uncultured Bacteroidales bacterium | reverse complement strand
TCAACAGCCAGTGGGAAGGTGTGAGACTCCGAAGCGCCAGTTTCGGAAATGAGTTGACATACTGTGATATCCACGGAGGATATTGGGGAATCAAAGCTGACAGTTCCGGGTGTGATCAGACCAAGATAAAGATAAACTCCTCTATCATACATAACGTTAAGGGCAGCTGCATAGAGGCGACCGGTTGCAGGATAGAGGTGGCCAACTCGCAGATAACCAATGGCGGTATGTCCTGTCTGGATATAGCAGGAGGCGTATCTGAATTCACTTTCTGCACGATAGCCGCATTGTCTGTATGGAACGTTGCCGATCAGGCGGTCCTGCTGACTGACAGACGCGGCCATTATGCGGTCCCGCTCCAGGGTGCATCGTTCCGCAATTGCATTATTACCGGTCGCCGTGCAACTGAATTCGTAGTTGATGTGGCCGATTCAGTCAGGGAAAGCGCACCGTTCAGCGTGACCCGCTCATTGCTTATGTCAAGTGACACATCCGATGTGAGGTTCAGTAATGTGGTATTTGAGAATACCCGGAACCGGAGATACGGATCATCCAATTTCACTGACCGCAGCATAGTGGGGTACCGTTCGGTATTCTCTCTTGATTCACTGTCACTTGCCCGTGGTATAGCAGATTCAATATCCGTAGACTGGCCGGTCGATCTGGCCGGAGTGCCCCGTCCGGTAACGGGGGCCGATGCGGGTTGTTACCAATACCGGTCTCCCGAATAATAAAAACAGATAATGAACCGTTTAGTCCTTTTCCTTACAATTTGCACACTCTTTCCGATTGATTCCAGTTCACAGCAGAGCATGACCGTCATGTTCTGTAATACCGAGAATCTGTTCGATACTCAGGATGATCCCCTTAAGGATGATGATGCATATACCCCTGACGGCGATTACCGTTGGACCCGTTCCCGATATCTGGATAAACTGGATGCCTTATCAAAGGTCATCGTGGCTGCCGATGAGGATCAGGCTCCGGCAATTGTGGGGTTATCGGAAGTTGAAAACGAAACCGTGCTTACGGACCTTACCATGCGTTCAGCCTTGCGGAAGGCGGGATACCGTTTCGTGATGACTGACTCGCCTGACCGGAGAGGTATTGATGTGGCTCTGCTTTACCGTCGCAGTTTCTTCAGGCTTCTGGAACATGAGTCTCTCGGGGTGAACCTGCGCCCGTACGGGGGCGGTGCCACACGAGATGTACTCCATGTGACCGGAGTGCTTGAGAATCATGATACGCTGGATATTTACGTTTGTCACTGGCCGAGCAGATACGGCGGTACTGAAGAGACCGACAGGCTGCGCATGTGTGCCGCCAGGACCGTTAGGAAATCGGTGGACAGTATCTTCGGCGTACGCCGCAAGCCGTATGTGATAGTTATGGGAGACCTTAATGACGGACCCGATGCAAAATCTCTGCGTGAAGGTCTCAAGGCGCACGGTTATCTGTCGGGGGCTGGTCTGGATGACCGGGAGATGGTTACTGTGATGGATCCGCTGACGGACGGCAGTTACAAATATGAAGGCTTGTGGGACAAGTATGACCAGTTTGTGCTGTCTGCTTCATTCCTGAACGGTCTTGGCTGCACAGAACTGTCTGGAGCCTATATCATGAACCTGCCGTTCCTGTTGACCGACGATGATGCCTTCGGGGGAGTCAAACCTTTCCGGACATATAACGGGCGACGTTATCAGGGCGGTTTTTCGGACCATCTCCCTGTAAAAATCAGTCTGAACTTCTGAATTTGTAGGTTTTTTGAAAGGTTTAACCAACCAGAGGAGTCATTATATTAAATATAAAGGTTATATTTGGACCAGAATATAACTGAAAATTATTTAACCTAAATACTATTTTATGAAGAGAATCAAGTCATTTTTTGTTGCAGCCGCAGTCCTGGCTGTGATTCCTGCAATGGCACAGAAATCAATTCCTTTGGTCTATGATCAGGAGTGGGCAGGTTCCAAGTATCCCGCACCGGCATTCCCGTCTGTAGATGAGGCAATAGTTTCAGAAACCCTTACCAATCCGTTTGAGTTTGCAAACGGCAAGAAAAAGGTCAAGAAGTTCAAGGATTGGGAAAAGCGCCGTGCAGAGATTATCCGTGAACTCTATCACTACGAGGTGGGAGAGAAGCCTATGGTTGACAAGAAGGATATCGAGGCTAAACTTGAGGATAACACTCTCACTGTAATTGTACACCGCAATGGTGAGACTCTGACCATTACCTCAAAGATAACATATCCCGAGGGTGACGGACCGTTCCCTCTGATGATAGGAATGTCAGGTATAAGCCTGCCGCGTAATTTCTTCACGGAGCGCAAGATAGCCACCATGAACTTCAACATGGGTCAGGTTATGGCACACCAGCAGAGACGTGGCAGCGAACCCATCAACAAGATTTATCCTGAGCTTGTTGAAAACGGAGCCTATTCAATGTGGCCGTGGGGCGTAAGCCGTATCATTGACGGTCTGGAGATTGTAGGTGCAGCAAGCAAGATTGATATGAAGCATATCGGCGTAACCGGTTGTTCATATGCAGGCAAGATGGCCCTCTGGTCAGGTGCTTTCGATGAGCGCATTGCTCTTACCATAGCACAGGAGCCAGGTGGTGGCGGTGCTGCAGCATGGCGTGTTTCAGAGACTCTGGGTCATGTGGAGACTCTTGGTAACACTGATAACCATTGGTTTAAGGAGTCCATGTGGGATTGGAAGGATGAGAACGTATCAAAACTTCCGTATGACCACCATGAACTTTGCGCACTGGTTTGCCCGCGTGCACTGCTGGTTTTGGGTAATACGGACTATGAGTGGTTGGCAGATGAGGCCGGTTATGTATCGTCAGTAGCGGCTCGTGAGGTATGGAAGAAGTTCGGAATAGAGGACCGTATGGGATTCTCTATCCAGGGCAAGCATGGTCACTGCCAGCTTCCGCAGAGCCAGTACCCCGAGGTTGAGGCTTTCATTGACAAGTTCCTGCTGGGCAAGGAGGATGCCAACACCATTATCATGCATGTTGACGAGACATTGGCAGACAAGGAAGTACAGAAGTGGATTCCTTGGGCACAGACCGGCTTTAAATAAGCCGTTCTGTTCCAGGAATCCCAACCTTTTTTTAGTTTCGCTTTCGCAAATAATCCCCTCTACAATGTTGTGGAGGGGATTATTGTATCTATTTCCTGCTCACCTTAGGGAGAGAAATGGCTGTACCTGCGTTGTGGCTCCCTAAGGTCAGGGGGTTACGCAGGTTCTGGCGTATTTANNNNACCTTAGGGAGAGAAAAGGCTGTACCTGCGTTGTGGCTCCCTAAGGTCAGGGGGTTACGCAGGTTCTGGCGTATTTAGGGTGGACCTTAGGGAGAGAAATGGCTGTACCTGCGTTGTGGCTCCCTAAGGTGGGGTGTAAAACATGTTTAAGCACCGCCGGACATGCGGATTTGGGACGCAACGTTCCGCAGCTACTCGAGCTCCTTCCAGAGGCTAAACGTCGAACGCCTCCGTCTTAGTCCCCTATGGGGCCTAACCGTCGTTGAACGAAGCGCCGTTCTTAACGCCACCCTCCAGGGCTCTCGCTTAACGCTGCTTCACTGATGGTCCCCAACCCGTATGCCCGGCTCCTGCAACTGGAAACTTCGCATTATTCTGCTCACCTTAGGGAGAGAAAAGGCTGTACCTGCGTTGTGGCTCCCTAAGGTCAGGGGGTTACGCAGGTTCTGGCGTATTTAGGGTGGACCTTAGGGAGAGAAA
>CADCLI010000159.1 GCA_902802285.1 uncultured Bacteroidales bacterium | reverse complement strand
AGGAAAAATTCCTACTGCTCCCAATCGAGGAAGCCGCACCGGAATCACAGGTCAGGGTCGTGGCAGACAATGCGCAGCAGCGCCTGCTCAACATCCGTATGGCGCTGACCAAGGTAGACTACTATCTGCCTTTTTCTCTGGACGAGTTCCGCGGCATGGAGCTATCGCTGTATTCACATATTAACATAGACCGAAGCAACCGCGGTGGGGTAGGCAGTGAAATTTGGCGTAACCACATCGGACTAAGCGATACATTTGACACTACCAATCGTGAGAAGTTCCGCCCGACCTATCACCACGCTCCGGAATATGCATGGATGAACGACCCCAACGGAATGTTCTACAAGGACGGAGTCTGGCATCTTTACTACCAGTACAACCCCTACGGAAGTATGTGGGGCAATATGCACTGGGGACATTCCACGTCCAGGGATCTAATCAACTGGGATCATCATCCCATAGCTTTGAAACAGGATATGCATGGAGCTATTTTCAGCGGATCGTGCATTGTTGACCATAACAATACCGCCGGTTTCGGCAATGATGCTGTAATAGCAATGTACACAGCCAGTACGCAGACCCCATGGGGATACGATTTGCAGACACAGCACATCGCCTACAGCACGGATGGTGGATATACTTTTCATAAATATGAGGGGAATCCGGTACTGACTGCAGACATTCCGGATTTTCGTGACCCCAATATGTTCTGGATGGAAGAGACGCAACGATGGATTCTGGTAATGAGTGCAGGACAGGAAATGCGTATTTACTCCAGCCCCGACATGAAGGACTGGACAGAGGAAAGCCGTTTTGGAAAGGGACTTGGATGCCATGACGGTGTGTGGGAATGTCCGGACCTTATGAAATTGCCGCTTCCGGGTTCAAAGGGCTCAAAATGGGTGCTCATCTGTAATATCAACCCCGGAGGACCTTCAGGAGGTAGCGCCACACAATATTTTATCGGTGATTTTGACGGACACCGTTTTACAGTAGATAACGCAGGCAGATATGAAGACGGCAAGTCTTTATGGCAAGATTATGGAAAGGACCATTATGCCACAGTAAGTTTTTCCGATGCTCCCGACCGACGTCACACCATGATAGGATGGATGAGTAACTGGCAGTACGCCAACGTAGTGCCTACAATGCAATATCGCAGCGCCAATACCATCTGCCGCGAGCCATACCTGTACAAGGGCTCGGACAGACTTCTCTACCTGGGATCACGCCCCTCGCCCGAATATACCGGCAAGGGCCTTGACAGGGAAGTCAAGATCAAAGGCTCATGCTCCGTTATACTGAGTAATGCACAGGGCGAGGAGTTTCGCCTGATCTACGACGAAAAAGCCATGACCCTGACAGCCGACCGCTCATGCAGCGGTGAAAAAGCCTTCTCGCAAGACTTTGACGTAAAAGCCGTTGCACCCGTCCGTAACAGAATCACCGGCATGCGCATCTTCATTGACAACTCCAGTGTCGAAGTCTTTGCCAATAACGGAGAGGTTGTAATAACATCCCTTGTATTCCCCAAGAGTAGATACAATAATATCAGAATTGAAAAATAACCAATACAATCTAACCTACAAATTATGAAAAAGATTCTATTCTTTCTGATGCTGGCATGTGTATGCGTAGCATCATCAGCGACCGACCTGTGGGAAGGAACCCACGCAGTCAATTGGGACAACACCGTCATGATTTCTGCCGACAAGTTTGCAGACATCAGGATGGGAAACAAGATTGTCCTCGAATTTACAGTCCAGGCAGAGGACGTTGTCGAATTGAAGTCTAACGGACAGAAACTGCCGGGAACCCGCTATCACCGTCTCTATACGGATAACACCAGTATAGAGGTTTTCCTCACAAAGTCAGCCGTTGAGGAAGTCAAGGCCAACGGACTTGAAATCTGCGGTTCAAACTTCACTCTTTCGAAAGTGTGGTTCGGTGACGGTAAGGACAATGTCACGGACAACACCGTGTGGACAGGATATTTTTGGATGGACAATTGGTCTACACTTGAGATCTGGAAAGAATTTCTGCCCCAGAGTCTGGACGGCTACAAGGCAATCCGCTTCTGCAGCGAAGCCGGACGTACAGACTATGTTATAAATGTAATGGCATCATGGGATGGTGCAGACAAGATTGCCGACCAAACCACAATGACAATGACGGACAATTATGCCGAACTGGACCTGACAAAACTTACTTCGGAGCAGAAGCAGCTCTTCTACAAGACAGACCGCATTATGATACAGTGCAATAAAGAGGCAGGCGAGCCATTCAACTTTACCTCGATTGAACTTGTAGAAATACCAAGCGGAATCTCAGCAATGGAGGGTGCATCCAAGGACAAGTCTGCCGAGCTCTACAATCTTGCCGGCCGGAAGACAGACGGCAATTCACGCGGAATCGTTATATCCCGTGGCAAAAAGTATATAAAATAGCCTATTTACAATCTAATACATCACAGACATGAACAGAATCAAATCACTGTTTCTGGTTCTATTAACCATCCTGATAGGCGGCACAACATATGCTCAAACCATTAAAGTATCAGGTACGGTCATAGACAAGGAACTACAAGAATCCGTAATCGGAGCAGCGGTTCAGGAAGTCGGTACACAGAACGGCACCGTTACAGACATGGACGGCAAGTTTTCTCTCACGGTCAACAAAGGGGCCCAGTTGCGCATCAGCTACATGGGATATGCCACACAGGTACTTCCAGCCAAGGAGGTCATGAACATCCTCATGAGCGAAGATGCCAAAATGATGAAGGAGATGGTAGTTACCGGTTATCAGGTACAACGTAAAGCTGACCTCACCGGTGCAGTATCCGTAGTCGATGTCAACGAACTGAAGAAACAAAATGAAAACAACCCCATCAAGGCAATGCAGGGACGCGTGCCAGGCATGAACATCAGCGCCAACGGTTCGCCGTCAGGAGCCGCCACAGTGCGTATCCGCGGTGTCGGAACCCTCAATGACAACGACCCTCTCTACATCATTGACGGTGTGCCTACAAAGGCAGGCATGCACGAGCTCAACGGTAACGACATTGAAAGTATCCAGGTGCTCAAGGATGCAGCCTCGGCATCAATCTATGGTTCTCGCGCCGCAAACGGTGTAATCATCATTACTACCAAGAAAGGTAAGACTGGCAAGGTCAACGTTGACTTTGACGCCAGTCTTTCAGCTCAGATGTACACACACAAGCTCGAAGTCCTCAACACCCAGCAGTACGGACAGGCAATGTGGCAGGCATTTGTCAACGATGGCAAGAACCCCAACACCAACGGCCTGGGATATAACTACAAC
>CADCLI010000158.1 GCA_902802285.1 uncultured Bacteroidales bacterium | reverse complement strand
AGAAAGTAAACTTTCTCTCCTCTCGCTGCTCCAAGAATTCTCAATTTACTCCAGGTATTGCATGATGCGGCCGGAGATCTGGAGGAGGGAGATCTCACAGACCTTGGTGTCGTACTGGACCTGGAGCAGGCTTTCTTCGGCATCCAGGAGGGATTTCTGGGCCTCACGCATCTCAAGTCCGGAGAGGTTGCCCAGCAGGTAACGCTCCTGTGCAATGTCCATTGTCTCCTGTGCGGCCTTGAGGTTCTGCTCCTGGAGTTCCAGAAGCATCAGGTTATTCTGGTAAGCCTGCCAGAAATCCTCCAGGTTGGCGCGAAGTTGCAGTTCCAGCTGTTCTACAGTGATATCGGCATTCATCTCGTCCAGCAGGGCGTTGCGCTCCTGTGTACGCTGTTTGCCGTTTATAAGGTTCATGCCTATTGTGGCGCCAAAGCTGGGGCCCCAGTTGATGCGGTCGGTATATGTGCTGTTGCCGTAAAGGTTCTGGGTTATGCCGTAAGATGCGTTAAGACGCAGGTAGGGGTAGTTGCGTGACTGAACAGTCTTGCGGTCCATCCTGGCAACTGAACGGTTGCTCTCGGCACGCAGCAGCGATGCATTAACCTTCATCATGTCATCATAAAGAGACTGGAAGTCAAGCCCTGTAAGCAGGGTGATGGCGGTATCGGCTGCCACATGAACGGTCTTGAGGTCCTGGTTGGACATAAGACGGTTTATACGGATGTTGGCCGATGCCAGTGACTCGTGCTGCTTAAGGCTTTTGGCGCTGTCAGAGTTGAAATAGACCTGAGCCTGCTGCATGTCCAGGCGGGAGTTGCCGCCCATATCGTAACGCTCGCTGGTAATGCGCAGACGCTCCTTACTCAGAGCGGTGGCATATTCCAGATTCTTAAGGTGCAGTGTCTGACGAACCAGGTTGTAATACTCGGTGGTAAGGCTTGCAATGTAATCCTCTATGCTTATGCGGGTCTGTATGGTGCCTTGGTTGTGGAGCTCCTGCATACGGTCACGGGTGGCCTGTATGCTGAATCCCTCAAATACGGTCCAATCGGCACGGACCTGTGCGTTCAGGGTCTGGTCCAGCACGTTACGGTTGGATACGGTGGAGCCATCGGACTTAAGTGTGGCGTCATTGCTGGCAATTGATCCGGAGTAACTGCCCTGGATGCTTAGCGTGGGCATTCCGCCGGCATAAGCCCAGGTGTCGTTATTGGCGGCTTTCTCTTCGGAAATGTTGACCAGTTTTATCTGATAACTCTCCCGGATACCCTCCTCAAGGCAATCCTTGAGAGTCATTATCTGTGCCGATGAACCCGTGCAAAGGGTTATGGCTGCCATCGCCAATGTTATTCTGTATGGTTTCATTCCTTTTTCTTGCGGGTTTTACGGTCAGTTGATATGTAACTGTAGATGGAGGGTACTATGTACATGGTAAAGAAGGTGGATATGAGCATACCTCCAACTACCGCAGTTCCCATTGCAATACGTCCGGCGCTGCCCTCACCGTGTGCGAACATAAGCGGCAGCAGTCCCAGCATGGTCGATGTGGATGTCATAAGGATAGGCCTTAAGCGCTGTATGGATGCATCGCGTATGGCTATGAACTTGTCAATTCCGGCCTCCTGCTTCTGGTTTGCGAACTCCACTATCAGGATACCGTTTTTGGCCACAAGCCCTATCAGCATTATTATACCAATCTCACTGAAGATGTTCATGGTCTGACCGCCGCCGCGCAGGAATACCAGAGCACCGAACACAGCCAGAGGCACGGTAATCATAACGATGAGAGGATCCTTGAAACTCTCAAACTGGGCAGCCAGTATCAGGTAGATAAGCAGCAGTGCCAGTCCGAACGCAAAGAGCAGGCTGTTGGAACTCTCGCGGAAATCCTTGGACTCACCGGTAAGGGCGGTGCGGAAGGTATCGTCCAGAGTCTCCTTGGCAATCTTGTCCATCTCGTCGAGTGCCTGTCCAAGGGTATATCCCTTACCCAGGCCGGCCGATACGGTGGCCGATACAAATCGGTTGTAGCGGTACAGACGGGGCGGGGCAATGTCCTCCTTAAGGTCCACCAGGTTCTCCATCTGTATCATGTCGCCGCTTCCGCTGCGCATATAGATTGACTTTAGTGCCTGTGTGGTGTTGCGTTGCTGGCGGTTTATCTCACCAATAATATCATACTGCTTTCCGTTCATATAGAGGTAACCCATACGCTGTCCGCTCAGCCCCCACTGCAGGGTCTGTGCAATGTCGCGGGTACTTACGCCCAGAAGGTTGGCCTTCTCACGGTTGATTGATATCCGGACCTCGGGCTTGGAGAACTTGAGGTCGGCATCGGCCATCTGGAAGGCGGGGTTCTCATTTACACGGGCCAGGAATTTGGGCAGTACATCCTGCAGTTTCTCAATGTTGGTGGCCTGCAGGACGTAACGAACCGGCATACCGCCTCGACCGCCTGCAAACGATGACTGCTGCTGCACGAACGCGCGGGCATCGTTCTCGCGGCGCACGGCGGCACTCAGTTTTTCAAACGCCTCCATCTGCGAGTAGCTGCGCTCTTTTATGTCCTTAAGGGTGATCTGTATGTTACCACCGCCGCTCGATACTCGGGCGGTCACGAATTTGGCATCGGGCATAAGTGAATCGACCACGTCGTTAATACGCTCGGTGTAGTCACGCATGTACTCGTAGGTTACGCCCTCGGGGCCCTGAGTGCGCACGGTAACCTGAGAGCGGTCCTCCATAGGGGCCATCTCGGACGGGGTCTTGGTCCACATCCATACTGCAGCGCCCAGTGCCAGCACCATTGTGGCAATGGTTATCCAGCGATTGCGCAATACAAATTCAAGACTCTTGCTGTAGTAGCGGTTCAAGCCCTCAAAGAACGGCTCGGACCATGCGTAAAAAGCGTTTTTCTTTTCTCTGCGCACCAGAATCTTGGTGGAGAGCATGGGGGTGAAGGTGAGGGCTGCAAAGGTTGAAATCACCACTGCGCCTGCAATCACGAATGCGAACTCGCGGAACAGTCGGCCGGTCTGCCCCTGCATGAAGACTATGGGTACAAACACGCAGAGCAGTGTTATTGAGGTCGATATGATGGCAAAGAGAATCTCACGTGAGCCGTCAATACCGGCCTGCAACGGGGTCATGCCTTTCTCAATGCGGTTGTAGATGTTCTCGGTCATAACGATGGCGTCATCGACCACAAGTCCTACCGACAGCACCACCGCAAGCATCGAGAGCACGTTGATACTGAATCCCAACAGGTACATTACAAAGAATGAGCCGATGATTGATACCGGGATGACCAGAACCGGGATAAGGGATACACGCC
>CADCLI010000157.1 GCA_902802285.1 uncultured Bacteroidales bacterium | reverse complement strand
TTCCCTTGAGTTGCTTCAAGCCCTTCTCTACCGGCTGGGTAAACACTATCGATGTAAGATATGATTCACCCTTTGATGTCCACGATGAACCCTTATCCAACTTTACCCTCACCTCCGCGCAACGGTTCTCGGCAGCGTTTATCCTACCGTTCAGTTTAGCGCTTTTCTTCAGTTCAAGATACATCGAACTGATACTGTCAACCGTTATGTTACCGGACCGGGACTGTTTCTCAGCATAAAAAGATATGTGTCCGCCATTTGAGCCTTTCACCCCCCAGTCATCTCCCTTGACCAGCATCAGGTCATCCTCCCTGCAGCTTATACTGTTGCCTTTTACATTTATCACACCCTCTGTGTTAGTCACAAAGAACACCGGGCCTTCACTTACCGATATCTTATTCTTGACAAGGTTAAGCTCACCCTTGACGTCTTTTGACTTGATGCCGTACAGCACGAATCCGCAGAAACCGCCAGACTTGAGTTCGTTCGATGTCAGTGTAAGGGTTCCGCCATCCACATTACCTATCGAACTGCCTGAAGCAGACAAGCGGCACTTTACGCCGTTAATGGTACCGGATGAATAGAACAGCGGCGAAGACTGTCCCGTTGTTTCTCCGAACGCTTCAGCGATATCCAGCTTTCCGCTGTTGTAGGTATAGAATACCGGAGACTGGTGTGACTGGGTGTTGACTTCCGTCTTGAACATATCCACATATCCGCCGTTCAATGCATTCACAGCCGAACAACCTGCCCTTGACATTGTTACCGCCCCCTCTATTACCTTGATTTTGGTTCCGTCACCTGTCGCTGATATACCATCGGCCTGGGGTGTATGTGAAGCCACGGTGCAATATTCAACCATGACATTGCTGCCGCCGTCGGCAAGCAGTACGGAATTGAAACCGGTATTACGACGGTCCGGATCATTTACTCCGCCAGATGTCTTGTTCATCCGGAGTCTTGTCAGGATAAGCTCCGCGCCACCCGTTGAATACACCACACTCTTGCCCTGCTCCATGGCTTCTATAGATGTGTGCGAACGGTGCTGGAAATGCTCCTGGGCCCCGTCCACATAGAACGAGGCGGTTATCCTTGTATTTTGTGCGTCTAAGACTGAGGCGGTACAGCACATGATAGCACCAACGACAGCAAAAAACCTGTTGTTCATAAAATCCTGTTATTTTCCGTAAAGGTAACATTATTTTGTAACTTCGCACCAATAACAATTAAAAATTATGAGAAGATTCCTTTTGTGTATCACTTGTATCACACTACTTACAGCATGCACTATGCAGAACAACCCGTTACTCACAGATTCGCCGCTTCCATACGGCGCACCGCAGTTTGACAAGATCAGGCCGGAGCACTATCTTCCCGCCTTTGAGCAGGCCTTCCGTGAAGGCAAGCAGGAGATAGACGCCATCGTAAGCAATCCCGAAGCCCCCACGTTCAGCAACACCATCGAGGCTCTGGAGTTTGCCGGCAGCCGCGTCAGCAAGATAGGAAGCATCTTCTACAATATACTTGAGGCCGATGCCACCGATGAGCTTCAGGAGATAGCCGAGAAACTCTCGCCCATGCAGACCGAGTACTCCATGTACATCGACCTGAATGAAGGCCTGTTCAAGCGCATCAAGGCCGTCTATGACCAGCGCGCCAGCCTCAATCTGGAACCCGACCAGCTAAAACTGCTGGAAGACACCTACAAGTCTTTTGAGCGCAACGGTGCCAATCTGAGCCCTCAGGACAAGCAGAAATACAGTGAGATAAGCGAGAAACTCTCCCTGCTCACCCTTCAGTTCCAGAAAAACCAGCTCTCATCCACCAACAACTTCCAGATGGTGCTGACCGATGAGAAAGACCTGGCCGGACTGCCCGGATACATACGCGACATGGCCGCTCAGGCTGCCCGTGACAAGGGTGTTGAAGGCTGGCTGTTTGACCTCTCTGCACCCAGCTACGGCGGATTCATCAAGTTCAGTGACCGCCGTGACCTTAGGGAAAAGATGTACCGCGCCTACAACCGCCGCGCTTTCGGCGATGAGTGGGACAACACTGAGACTATCCGCCAGATCGTTGACCTGCGCTATCAGAAAGCCGCCCTGCTGGGTTATAAGGACTTTGCCGATTACCAGACAGAGCTCCGCATGGTCAAGAACGGCGATGCTGTATGGAATTTCATAGAGGAGCTGCGTGCCCCCGCCCTGCCCAAGGCCAAGGAAGAGGTTGCCCAGCTCAACAGGTTCGCCCGCTCCATCGGTTTTGAAGGCGATGAGATACGTCCTTGGGATTTCAGCTACTATGCCGAGAAACAGCGCGTGGCCAAGTACAACCTGACCGATGAGGAACTCAAGCCCTATTTCCGTCTTGAGGATTGCATCGACGCCATATTCAGCCTGGCCAACACCCTGTACGGAATAACGCTTAAACCCATCGATGTGCCCGTCTATCACCCTGATGTAAAAGTATATGAGGTACGTGATGCCGACGGCTCGTTCCTGGCCCTGTTCTATGCCGATTTCTTCCCGCGTGCCACCAAGCGCAGCGGAGCCTGGATGACATCTTTCCGTGACCTCAAGATACAGGACGGAGTTGAGGAACGTCCATTCATCAGCCTGGTGACCAACTTCACCAAGCCTACCGCCGACACTCCCAGCCTCATCACGCACGATGAGTTCACCACCATGCTCCATGAGTTCGGCCACTCCCTGCACGGAATGCTTGCCAAGGGACGCTACCCGTCTATGACCGGCACCAGCGTAGACCATGACTTTGTTGAGCTTCCCAGCCAGATAATGGAGAATTGGGCATACGAGAAGGAGTATCTGACCACCTTCGCCAAACACTATCAGACCGGAGCGCCCCTGCCCGACTCACTGATAGCCAAGATAAAGGCCTCCAAGAACTACCTTTCAGCCTATTATCACATGCGCCAGCTGCAGTTCGGCATACTGGATATGAGCTACCATACACTGACAGCCCCTATAGATGGTCAGGTCATAAAGTTTGAGAAAGACGCTCTCAAATCTACCGATGTGCTCACATCCGTTCCCGAGTGCATCATCTCAACATCGTGCAGCCACATATTCAGCGGAGGCTATGCGGCAGGCTACTACAGTTACAAATGGGCCGAAGTCCTGGCTGCCGACGGCTACAGTCTCTTTGAGGAGAAGGGTATTTTCGATAAGCAGACCGCCCGCAAGTTCCGTCACCTGCTGGAGCAGGGCGGTAGCGTGGATGCAGCTACGCTCTACCGTGAGTTCCGCGGGCATGATCCTGAGCCGGCAGCTTTGCTTAGACAGCTGGAGATAATTGAATAAAAAAAAGACCGGATTGATTTCCGGTCCTTTTTTTGTATTGTCAATTC
>CADCLI010000156.1:2714-6192 GCA_902802285.1 uncultured Bacteroidales bacterium | reverse complement strand
CCCCCTTCTGCTTTGATATCCGGCACCAGTCCGCTCCTTTTGCAACAGACGCATTCCACTCCACAGGAGTATTCAAGATTATCTCCATCGAATCCGGAATGCATTCCATCTGCCGGATTGTTATCGAGTCATTAATTATACTCCTCTCTGTTTCATCCAGCAGGACCTCACCGTTTTTGCATCCCCAGAAAGCGCCTGCAACTGTTGCAGCAACAGCAATCAAACATGCATAAAATCTCATATAAACGTTGATTAATCTTTACAAACATACTAAAGAAAAGTGATTGTCCTAACCCATTTGAATCAAAACTTGATCAAAAGCCGCAAATAATACCACATAAATACTTAATTTCGCACCCGGAAAAGAAATAACCAGCATAATATGAAATACTACATCCTTTTCGGCCCTCCGGGCGCAGGTAAAGGCACACAGGCAGGTGCCATATCAGAGAAATACAACCTTAAGCACATCAGCACAGGCGAGATGCTGCGCAGTGAGATTGCTGCAGGCACAGAGCTTGGCAAGCAGGCCAAGGAGCTCATCGATGCCGGCAACCTGGTCCCTGACAGCGTGGTCGAGGGCATGATTGAGAGCACATTCAACAACAATAAGGACGTAGCCGGATTCCTGCTGGACGGATTCCCCCGCACCCTTGGTCAGGCCGTCGACCTGGACGAGATGCTGGCCCGCCGCGGTGAGAAGGTCAATGCCGTCATCTCCATCATGATCAAGGACGATACCATCAAGCAGCGCATCCAGCACCGCGCCGAGATTGAGGGCCGGGCAGATGACGCCAATGAGGAGACCATCAAGAACCGCATAGCAACCTACCACAAGCAGACCGAGCCCCTTATCACCTACTATAAGAACGCCGGCAAGTATCAGGAGGTGGACGGCGAGTGCGGTGGCATTGAGGATGTCCGCAAGGCAATGTTCCGCGTGTTCAAGGGCATCGACCGCAAATTCATGGAGCGTCAGGTGGTACTTGATGACTCACTGCTTGACAAGGTACAGATGCTTGCACAGGAGTCACCCCGTCTGCGCATGAATTATGACCTGCGCAACAGTGAGGATGACCAGAGTCAGCGTATGCTCAACGTGATGCTGCCCGGCACACACACCACCATCCACAAGCACAACCTGTCCAGCGAGACCGTGATGCTTATGCGCGGCCGCATGGATACCGTATTCTATAACAACAAGGGCGTTGAGATGCAGCGCATCCACATGGGTGGCGATACCGGCGTCTTTGGCGTCAACATCCCCAAAGGCCAGTGGCACACCTTTGAGGTCTTTGAGCTCAGCATCATCTTCATGGCTCAGGACGGTGCCTGGAGCCCCCTCGCCAAAGAAAATATGCTATAAAAATAGTACAAAAGGGGACAGTCCCCTTTTGTATCATTTTGGCAAAACAGTACAAAAGGGGACTGTCCCCTTTTGTACTGTTTTTATGCTTTGAACTGCTCCTTGAGTTTGGGCCAGTAGCCGCGGGCCAACACAATGCCGCAACCTAAAATGGCACCAAAGAACGTCCAGACTATCAGAGTCTTGGCGCGGCTGTTGGACGGACGGTCCGGAACAGTCACGGGCTGGATGACTGTCAGCACCGGAGTATCGCGCTTAACCTGCAGTTTAGCCTGCTCCAGCTGCTTTGCCAGCTCGTTGTAGATGGTGTTTGCAGTAGTATACTTGGACTGAATACGGTTACGCTCAATCTCATTACGGGTTCCGATAGTACTCTGTGAGCGGTCAGTAATACGTGCCAGCTGCTCCTGATACATCTCGGTCTCCTGCTTGATCTCATCATAACGCGCCTGAATATACTCCAGCTCACTCTCGGACTTCTCTATACGGAATCTGGTAATCTCCTCCTGCAGCAGTTGCTGAGCCTTCATTGCCAGTTCGGCCGTCTGGATAGGCTCCGAACCTACCACATTCAGTGTAATGTAACCCTCCTTCTTATCAACCGCCAGCGATACATTCTCGGCCACGGCCTTAAGCACCTTTACCTCGTCCTTTGTCAGCACCAGCGGCTTGGGAGTATCATCGACCCCATCGGCGGGCAGCACTATATCGGGTTTCTCCTTACGGATGGCACCCAGGATTACGCCCGGAAGGCCGATGGTGTACTTCTTGACGGTACCCATCACGGTAGGCTTGGCAATCTCGGTCGCATACGTAAACATGCTTACCGCAGTATCCACCTCGGCATAGTGTACCGGCGTATACATCAGCTCCTTACGGAAAGGAACGCTGTTAACTATCTGCGGATAGATAAGCGGTGAAAGTTCAGCCCCGCTTGAACCCGAACTCAGGTCAATTCCGGCCAACGATGCCAGACTGCTCAGTGACGAACTCTTGCTTGAACCCACCTGAGGCACCATCACAGTGCTCACGGAGTAAGTACGCTTCATGGTGAGCGCAGCCACAAATCCCAGCACAATGAACGCGCACGTCCAGATTATAATGGTCTTACGGCCCTCCCACAGCTGTTTTACCAGCGCCATTATGTCTATGCCCTCCTCTTCGTCCATCAGAGGAGCGTTGTTCATATTCTCGTCCATATTACTTGAGTCTGTCAACAAGAATAATAAGTGAAATAACCGATGTCAAAGTAGATACAGACTGGTTGAATGTCTGACCCCAGTTGACCTTCTCCTTGGGAGTCTCCAGCTTCTCCCGCTTCTCACTGTCAATGCTCACGGTGATAACACCACCAGGCTTAACGGTCGGATAACGGCGTATACCCAGGAATCCGCGCTTGGTGCCATCGGTCTGATTGTTGGGCATGGTCACGGTAACGCTGTTCTTGTTGGCAATCTTCTGGAAACCGCCGGCATAGTGTCGTATGTACCAGGCGGCATTGTGACTGCCCTGATAAACCATAGTCTTGCTGGCAGCGCTGAAATCCTCCGGCACGTACTGGCCCATGCGTGTACCAATCTCACGTATAACCACAATATTCTCCTGACGTACAATATTAACCACATCGCCGTCCATCATAATCAGGTCCGATGCAATCTTGCCCTTACGGCTCTTGGCATCCTTAAGGTTCATGCCGATGCTGCCGCGTGCGTTCTCGGTACGGAACACACGTGCGTACGGATCGGCGTCATCCAGCAGACCGCCTGCCATCTCAATAATCTCCCAGAGCTGAGTTTTGTTGTCATCCAGCATATAGACGCCGGGATACTTGACGCGGCCGTTAATCTCAACCGTACGTCCTGTGGTAAAGTCCGGAGTCATGCGGACCACAATCTGGTCAAACGGCTGCAGCTGGAAATCGCTCTTGGGATTGTAATCCTCATCAACCTCAAGCGTAATAACGTCAAATGACGATTTCTTCTCGGTCACGTTCAGGCGGAACACCTCCACGCGGTCATATGCGGCACCTACCTCAAAGCCGCCTGCCATTGTCAGAAGGTCATGCAAAGTAAGTGACGGATCATATGTTGTGCCGAACGGCTTCTTTACCGC
>CADCLI010000156.1:0-2647 GCA_902802285.1 uncultured Bacteroidales bacterium | reverse complement strand
TCCATCTTGGCCGGATTCTCCACATCCTTACGGAAAATGTAAGCCACCGGATAAACGCTCGGCTTCAAGCCGCCTGCGTATTCAATAGCCTGACCCACAGTCATGCGGTCGTTGAGTCCGAACTGACGGCTGAAAGGCTCACGCACCTGACCGTTCACGCTGATTGTCTCCACATCGCGGTATGCCGACTGCTGCAGCACCCTTACCACATCACGTGCCTGAAGCTCAAAATCGCCGTTGCCGTTCTCTCCGGGGAACGGAACTGTCAGCACCTCCACGGTCTCATCGGACTTGGTACGCTCCACAAACACAAAGTCTTTCTTTGCTGTGTATCTGGGTTTTGCCTTCTCAATCAAAGCCTGCAGGCTGCTGTTGCCCTCCAGGTCATAGTTGCCGCCGTAGTAAACATCACCGTTTATGGCCACGTAATTCTCCATCGGCACATTAGACTGATGTATACGCACCGCATCGCCGTTGCGCAGGTCAACCGTCTGGTTGCCGCTCATCACATCGGCCAGGTTAAATTCCAGATACTTGCGCTCACCGTTCTCGTAGCGCTCCACCTGAACGTAATCCATGTAGGCGTTGTAAACCAGGCCTCCGGCATACTGGATCAGCTCCTTAAGGCCCTCACCCTGAACCATCTCGTAACGCATCGGGCGGTTAACGGCGCCGCTTATGCTTACAATGTTCTGTGCTACGGGCACAAACAGCACATCGCCGTTCTGCAGGTCATACTGAATCTTGGGGTCGGGATTGGTCATATATGTGTACAGGTCCAGACGGCTGGTCTTGCCGCCGCGGCTCAGCTGAATGTCACGGACCGAACCAATCTCGCGCGGACCGCCGGCAGCTGCAATGGCGTTGAATACCGAATTCAAAGCTGACAGGGTAAAACCGCCCTGCACACCCACCTCACCGTAAATGCTTACCTGAACGGTACGTGCGGTGGTGATAGTCACTGCTATCTGATCCTTGCGGAAAGAGTAATGCGATGACAGTTTGGATATTATAGCCTCGCGGGCCTGAGCCAAAGTCATGCCCTTCAGGAAAATCTTGCTTGATCCTGCCGGCTGTATGGAACCGTCGGCCGATATGCGCTGATGTATCTCGGTCTGTGACGATCCGAATATCGAGATGTGCACCTCATCGCCCTCGCCCAGCACGTATGTATCGGGAGCCTGGGCGCCGTCGGTTGTGCGGAACACATCCATGGACTTGCCGGTAAAGAGGGAGTGGCCGTAGATGTCATTACCCTCGGTGGCCGATACGTGGTTCTCGGCCAGCGCGGTCTCCAGTGCAGCCTCTGCGGCAGTCTCACCGTTGGTTGACTGCGGGGCATCCACAGCTGCTGTCACAACCTCTGCACCACCGGTTGCGGCAGCGGCAGGGTTTGTATCGGCCGCATTCTTTTCGGCCTGCATCTTGTTCAGGATTGCCATCACGCGGTCCTGATAATTGGCATACTCCGTAGGGGGAATGTTGTCCACATCGATACCCTCCTCCATCAGGCGGGTCCTTACCTCGGTCTCATTAAGTCCTCTCTTCTGCAACTCGGCCTGAGCCATAGCCATCATTGAAGCACTCTGTGCAAACGCCATCATCGGCAAAAAGGCAAGCAAAACTGCCAGCAGTTTCTTCATATCTTTAATTATTATTTTATTTTGACCGCAAAGATACTACAATATTCCCAATGATACAATTGGGGACAGTCCCCTTTTGTACTATTTTCCCAAAAATGATACAATTGGGGCGCTCGGCCTGAAGGGACGCTTTCACCGCTCGACGCTTTGCGGCGCTTATTCGAGCGAAGCGAGTCTTAAGAAAGCGAAGCGACTGAAAGACTGTCCCCTTTTGTATCATTTTGCTCCAAACTCCTTGATGCGTTGTTCTTCGCTTCGCCTGCAAACCAGAAGTTGTCCGTTTTTCTCAGATACTATGTACCCGTCCAATCCCTGCAGGACCACCTTTTTCAGCCCCTCGGCATGCACCACGCAATTGCTTGATTCATAGAAGCTTATATTACCCACCGATGCGTTATTATCGGCATCCTTCTGCAACTTTTCATGCAATGACTGCCAGTTACCCAGGTCGCTCCACCCAAAGTCCGCCGGGCAGGTATACACCTTCTTATCGGCCGATGCCGGCTCCATCACCGCATAGTCAATCGAAATCTTCTCACACTGCGGAAAAATCTCCAAAACAGTACAATTGGGGACAGTCCCCTTTTGTACCATTTTATCCATCTGCTCCGCCAAAATCGGCTTATATTTTCTGATAGAATCAGTAATAGTCTTCACATTCCACACAAAAATGCCCGCATTCCACAGGTAGTTTCCATCGGCCAAATACCTCTTAGCCGTCTCCAGATCCGGTTTCTCCTTGAACTCCTCCACCAAAATGATACAATTGGGGACAGTCCCCTTTTGTACCGTTTTCACATAACCGTACCCAGTCTCAGGCCTATTTGGTTTAATGCCGATGGTAACGATAAAGTCATGGGCCGATGTAAACTCCAATGCGCCCGATATCACGCGCCTGAATTCCTCCGGGTTCATCACCACCGCATCGCTGGGCGTTACCACCACGTTTGCATCGGGATCCTCCTGCCTGATGCTCCAGCACGCCCAGGCAATGCACGGAGCCG
>CADCLI010000155.1 GCA_902802285.1 uncultured Bacteroidales bacterium | reverse complement strand
TCGTATTTGAAACCCATCTGTTCGTCTGTCGTTACCATCCAGCATACTGCTGCTCCTACTTTTATTCTATCGGAAAGGGCAGCGAGCATCCAAGTGCGGTAGGCACCCATTGACCATCCTGTACAACCGATACGATTGGTGTCCACCTCTGGCATAGAGGCGAGATATTCCGTTCCGGCAATATCGTCATAGGTCATATATGCAGAGAGGTCGATGCCATACATCATCATATTACCTGCTATCATGTCATACATATTCCGGTTGACACCTTCCTTTTGTCCTCGTTCTCCCCACATTGGGGCATCGGCGGAGAATACTACATATCCGTGTTGTGCAAGATAATCACCGAAGAATTGTCCTTCATAACCTGATACCCACATGTCGGCATCTTTGATAACAGTAGAGTCCTCACAGGCTAATGGACGAATCATTTTCTCTTTACCGATAAAGAGATGTCCCCCATGGTCATGCAAGGCATTGACAGCGGGGAAGGGACCTTTGCCGTCAGGGATGAGTACATAGGCAGGAACGGTGTAGTAACGAGACAGACGAACCTCAATTTTTCTCGCTTTATAGCCGTCGCGCTGTTCCTCGAAGAGCACTTTGGTCTCATAACCATTGGCAGGTGCTGGTGGAGGTGTCAGCATACAGTCAAACACTTTCTGCCGGGCTGTCTGTTTCCATTCATCAAAGTCTTTAATGTCGTTGTTTCCCCATGCTAGCGGATAGGTAAGGTCCGCAATCAGTGAGTCGGCATAGGTTGGAAGGTTGCGCATAAACTCATACTTTTCGCGTTTCTGGGCTGACGTATTGACGACAATGCCGCATATAAGGCAAATAGCACAGACGATACTCTTCATAGGGAAATTTATTTCAGATGGTTCTTAATCCAAAGTAATTGACTCTTGCTGGTATCTTCGGTAGTCCAGTGCTCATTGATAGGAGTGATAAGGGCATCTTTGGGGGCGGTAATCAGATTCCATACAATATAACTTGTGGTTGGTGGGCAGACATTATCATTATAGCCCCAAGTCAGATATACTGGACAGGTGATGCGACGGGCGAAATTCACAACATCATAATATGCCATGGTCTGTACCTTCTCTGGAGTGAGCATGTTATTAGTACGGTTGAAATGTGGGTAGCCTCCTGCACGGTTGTCCAGATAGCCAGCCATATCACTAAGGGCTGGGTGATTAGCCACACATGCGGTTACACGTTCATCAAGACCAGCGGTGATGAGTGAGAGGGCACCACCTTGGCTGCCACCCTGTACTGCGACATTACGTCCGTCCCATTCTGGTAGGGAGGTAAGGAAGTCTATGGCACGGACACAAGCGACATAGACATGTTTCATATAGTAGTTGTCACGGTCATCGAGTCCGTTTGTTAGGTAACCATTCTCATAGTCAAAGGCAGCAGTAATCTCCTTGAACTGTTCATCTGTCATATTCGGATTCAGACCATGTATCTCCATCTCTAAACGAATAAGTCCTGCACGTGTATATTTGTCGTCATGGTTCTTGATGGTCTTGATTCCTGCTCCTGGTGGGGTGAGTACCACGGGGTATTTCCCTGCTTTACGGGGCATTGTCAGGTAACCGTATACCGAGTGCCGTTTGTCTACACGAATCTTCACAAGTTGGCAGATAACCTCATCGTCAGAAAACTTATCAATCGTTTCTTTGGTAACAGACACGGGTGTCCGTCGTGCAGTCTCAATTGCCTGTTTCCAGAACTGGTCAAAATCATGAGGGTTCTTAGTGTAGGGCTTTAACTGCTCAGGTGAGAAACCTACCTTGACATGATGCTCCGTCTGCTTGCCGTCTATTGTGGCTTTCAGACGCAGATCCAAGAAACCAGGTTTCTTCAAAGTGCCCATATCAATGATTGTACGGCCGTTCTTCAGTTGTGCCTTTCCTGTGCTGGTGGCAGGCATCTCGTCAGGTCCGATCTCATAAATGATCTCGGTGTTCTGCGGAATGCCATATTTGCAAAGTGTCACCTCCACCTTTGCCTTCTCACCTGTCTTGTAAATCCAGTCTGCATGATCGGGAACTGTCAGCCACAGGTAGTCATTGCGGTAGGGATAGTTCTCTGCAGCCTTGACAAACACAGAGATACAAGCAAAACAGATTAGCAATAATAAATATCTCTTCATATATGTTGTCTTTTTAATTGCAAAAATACAGANTTTTTTATATAAAATCTCGATGACATCTCCTTTTTCCGTGCTGATGTCCCATACAAATGCTGATGGAAGTGTCGTTCCGTTTTCATCTGTTGGCACATAATGGCTTCCTTGAATCCTAGTGACAGGCATAGTTGTAGTTGAGAAAAGTGGGTTGGGATTTGGACCAGAGGCTGCTTGGAGTTGATGCGTGCTTGATTCAATGTCGTTTGGTGTATGTAAACGGAGATTTCCACCAAGTATCGAACGAATACGTGCATATACTAGATATCCCTGATACCATTTCCGAATGGCTGTCGGCCCAGTCACTGCTCTGCTATGACATATCCAGCATGAGGGATAAGGTGTCCGATTCCACGGAATATCACTTCAGAGACAGTCTGCTGACCGCTCTTGCACTCACCAAGAAGGAGTCCATCTGCGTAAAGATAATGTCTGCCGAATATCTCCGTGAAAAATGGGCGACAAAAGAAGGTGGTGTCAAGGAGGTCCAGTATATGGCTGTCCCAAGACCTTCAGTAACCATTTCCATTCCTTTTGATTTCTGATGGCCAAGCGTACAGCCTCCAAGAGCGTAAACATAAAGAACAAGCGTGCAACTTTTGATTACGAGCTGCTCGACACCTGGACAGCCGGCATAGTGCTCACCGGAACGGAGATAAAATCCATCCGCGACTCAAAGGCCAGCCTGGCCGACAGTTACTGCACGTTCATAAACGGAGAACTCTGGGTCAAGGGCATGCATATAGCCCAGTACGCATTCGGCTCCTACAACAATCATGAGGCCAAGCGTGACCGCAAGCTCCTGCTCACCAAAAAGGAACTCCGCAAACTTGCCGCCGACAGCAAGAACCCCGGTTTCACCATAGTCCCCACCCGCCTGTTCATAGGCGACAAAGGTCTTGCCAAACTCGTCATCGCCCTGGCCAAAGGCAAGCACGAGTATGACAAACGCCAGAGTATTAAGGAAAATGAGGATAAGAGGGAGATGGCCCGCGCTTTCACCGTTTTGCGGTAAGCATAACGGCGTGAACAGCCTGGAGCCAGCCCTGACGGTTGCGGATGCGCTCCTCGGGTTTCATCTCCGGCAGGCATATCTCACTGATTTTGCGCAGTTCCTTTATCTCCTGCACTGATGTGTAGATACCGCAGGCACAGCAGTTCAGTATAGCCGAGCCCAATCCCGAAGCCTCTTCCAATCCAAGCCGCTTGACAGGGAATCCCAGAATATCCGCCTGAAACTGCATCAGAAAATCATTCTTGGCTGACTCGCCGTCTATGCAGAGTTCACGAAGCGGTGTGGTCAGGTCACGCATTGCCAGTTCTACCACATCGGCCACCTGATATGCTATGGATTCAAGTGCAGCCCTCACCACATGGGCACGGGTGGCCTGCATGGTCAGCCCTGTTATCATAGCCTTGGCTTCGGGCACCCACCACGGAGATCCCAGACCGTTGAATGCCGGCACAAAATAGACTCCGCCGTTATCCGGAACACTCTGTGCCAGAGTCTGGGTATCTTCGGTCGAATCTACCAGACGCAGATTATCGGTAATCCAGTCCAGGACCGCTCCCGAAGAATGCACATGTCCTTCCAGCACATAATAGTTATGGTCAAAAAGAGAGAAACCCACAGAGCAGACCATCCCGTTAGGTGCCGGAACCGGGCTCTCGCCAATGTTGAACATCACCGACGACCCCGTGCCGTATGTGGTCTTGCCCTCACCGGGTTCAAAGCAAAGCTGGCCCACCAGAGCTCCGTGTGAATTGCCTAGCACGCCTGCAATACGGACCGGACGAGGCATCAGCCCCTCTATATCGGTCTCACCGAATACGCTGTCCGACGGTTTCACTTCGGGCAACATGGCAGACGGGATGGTGAACAACCTCAATATATCGGGATCCCACTCCAGAGTATTTATGTTGAACAGAAGCGTACGGGATGCGTTTGAGTAGTCAGTGGCATGAACCTTTCCGCCTGTCAGTTTCCAGATCAGCCATGTGTCTATGGTGCCCAACAGAATATCGCCCCTTTCGGCACGCTCCTTTACACTCTGTATGTTATCAAGGATCCATTTGACGCCGCTGGCTGAGAAATATGTGTCGGGAATAAGGCCAGTACGCTCCCTGATGGTGGTTTCATAACCCTTGTCAATGAGTTCCTGACAGAAGGCTGCTCCGCGGCGGCACTGCCACATGATTGCGGGATAGACGGGCTTACCTGTCCTCTTATCCCAAACCACGACAGTCTCGCGCTGGTTAACTATTGATACCGAGTAAGTTGCATCACTTTCTTCAGGCAAATCCAACTGCTTTATCGCAGCGACCGTATTGGCGTATATCTCCTCGGGATCAGCCTCCACCCAATCCTGGCGGGGGTGATTGATCTTATGGGGAATTATCTTATGGTCCAAAAGATTAAGTTTCTGGTCAAAAAGAAGCGCTTTCGACGATGATGTGCGCTGGTCTATCGTTATAATATATCTCATTCCTTATTGTTTTCTGCTAATTTCTCAAATGCCCGGAACATAAGATCCCGGCTTTTGTATTCATTATACTTTCTGGTTACATTTCTTACATAGTTCAACGTCTCGGTTGCATCGAAAGAGCCGTACTGGCATACGCTGTCATTATAAACCTCCGGGTCTGACAATGATGACAGGACAGGCGACAGACTGCTCCAGCTATAGCGGTTGATACCATTCTTACGGGCAATCCGCATGGCATCAAAGATATGGTTTGATCCACCGTTGTAACTACCTAATATGTAATTTATTCTCTCCTTCTCATTGATAAAGCTGAATAACTTGCCCAGGTCATTCATATAGCGGACTGCAACCCTTATATCCAGTTCCACATTCTGGGCCATTGTGTCGGAAACGCCCAGCTTGGCCAGAGTATGTCTGTATGTGGCAGGCATAATCTGCATCAGCCCCTGGGCGCCTCTGTAAGATCTTGCTGACGTATCGAACTTAGACTCCACGTATGCAATGGCTGCCAGCATCTTCCAGTCACAAATGCTGTCGGCGTAGAGACGGAACAATGAATCGAACGGAGAGATATAAAGATACTGCTCTTCTGGTGGAGCTACCGCCACATCTTCCTCCCCGACAGTTTCAGACTGATCTGTGCATCGGGACCTGGTGAGGAAAAGAGTCAATATCAGGGCCGCTGTCAGGAGCAATACAAACAATTTTTTCCTGCTCATCTCCGGCCCGTTGTACTTGGTTTCTTCCATTAATACCGGAATTCGGATTTCGGCTGCAAAGATACACCTTTTTTATTAGCCCTCCAAATCGACGCAAAGGGGTCGTTTCGTTTTGCGTCACTTGACGCATTGTTAAACGACCCCTTTGCGTCATTAAACGACCCCTTTGCGTCGTTTTTGCGTCAATTTGAAAAAAATTTGCATATACGGAATAATGGATGTATTTTTGCGGTCAGAATGAAACAGATAGGCACATATCACCATCATCATACCTGCAGATCCTGATCGGTAGGCTATAAATGGTGTATAAATATACAATACGGATAGCAGTACAGTCAAAAGGTCGTTTATACGACGAGACAATGGAGTTGCTCCAGGAGTCAGGCATCAGCCTGGGAGTATCAAAACGCACACTTCTGGTCCAGGCCGGGAACTTCCCGGTCGAGGTCCTGTTCCTGCGTGACGATGACATTCCCCAGTCTGTAGCCGGAGGCGTAGCCGATGTAGGCATCGTGGGTGAGAACGAGTTTGTGGAGCGCCAGGAGAAAGCCGATGTAATCAAACGTCTGGGATTCAGCCGCTGCCGTCTCTCTCTGGCCATTCCCAAAGCCATTGATTATAAAGGTCTTGAGTGGTTCAACGGCAAGAAGATAGCCACCTCCTACCCCGGCATCCTCAAGTCATTCCTCAAGGAGAAAGGAATCAAGGCCGATGCCCACGTAATAACCGGCTCCGTTGAGATCGCCCCCGGAATAGGTCTGGCCGATGCCATATTCGACATAGTAAGCTCCGGCTCAACACTGGTAAGCAACAACCTGCGCGAGGTTGAGGTTGTAATGCAGTCCGAGGCCCTGCTCATCGGTAACCCCAACATGGATGCCGATAAGAAAGCCATCCTTGAGGAGCTGCTGTTCCGCTTTGACGCAGTGAAGGCCGCCCAGGGCAAGAAATACATAATGATGAACGTCCCTGATGACCGCATGAACGAGGTCCTGGCCGAACTTCCCGGCATCAAGAGCCCCACGGTAATGCCCCTGGCAACCAAGGGCTGGAGCTCAGTCCACACCGTACTTGACGAGAAACGTTTCTGGGAGATCATAGGCCGCCTGAAAGCCGCCGGTGCCGAAGGTATCCTTGTCCTCCCCATTGAAAAGATGATACTATGAAAATAGTAAAGAATCCCAATAAAGCAGAGTGGAAGGACCTCCTTTCCCGTCCCGCCCTAACCGTGGAAGGTCTCTATGAGCGTGTGCAGGCTGTGCTTGATACTGTCCGTAAAGGCGGTGACCAGGCACTTAAGGACTATGAGCTCCAGTTTGACAAGGTCCAGCTGGACTCACTTGCAGTAAGCCAGACCGAGCTTGATGAGGCTGCCGCTCTGGTACCTGCCCGTTTGCGCAGCGCCATTGACCGCGCCGCACAGAACATCCGCAAGTTCCACGAGTCCCAGCTGCCGCAGCTGAGCAAGGTTGAGACCACCCCCGGCGTAACCTGCTGGCAGAAGGCAGTGCCCATCACCAAGGTAGGTCTGTACATCCCCGGCGGCACAGCACCACTGTTCTCGACAGTCCTGATGCTGGCCATCCCCGCCCGCACCGCAGGCTGCACCGAGATAGTTCTCTGCACCCCTCCCGGACGTGACGGAAAGGTCAACCCCGCAATACTCTACGCCGCACAGGTGGCCGGAGTGAACCGGTTCTTCAAACTG
>CADCLI010000154.1 GCA_902802285.1 uncultured Bacteroidales bacterium | reverse complement strand
AGCAGCATTCCGCCGGTGCTGGCGCCCCTAAATAGTTTTACCCCGCAACCCTTCTTGGGGCCAATCTTTTCAATCTGGTCCAGGTTGGTGTGGGTGGCGCCTAAGTAGAAACTGTGGTTTACCAGACAGGTCTCTGCAGCGTGGTCAAACTTGTCCTGCAGAGCCTGTAGCGTGACCGTCTGGGGCACGCAGTTGGGCATGTCGAACACCGTGGTCACGCCTCCTGCAGCTGCGGCACGGCTCTCGGATTCCATATCGGCCTTATGTGTAAGACCGGGATCGCGGAAATGTACGTGATCGTCAATCACGCCGGGCAGCAGCCACTTACCGTCGGCATTGATTACGGTATCGGCCAGCGGAGTCTCATCGGACAGGTAGATGCCTGCTATGATCTCATTATCAATCAGGACCGATGCGCGCTGCACCTGCCCCTCATTGACCGTCATGGCATCTTTGATGAGAGTCCTGCTCATTATGCTTGCGGTGCTGCGGGCTTTTGGGGATACTTGCGGAACCAGCTGGATATCTTAAGGCGGATTACGCCGAAGAATGCCTCGCTGAATATACCTCCGCTCATCTTGGATGTGCCAAGCTCGCGGTTTACGAAGATCACCGGAACCTCCTTGATCTTGAATCCGCACTTGTAGGCGGTAAATTTCATCTCAATCTGGAAGGCGTAGCCCTTAAAGTGGATCTTGTCCAGCTCTATGGTTTCCAGAACCTGGCGGCGGTAGCACTTGAATCCGGCGGTGGTGTCATGGATGGGCAGGCCGGTTACTATGTGCACGTACTTGGATGCAAAATATGACATCAGCACTCGTCCCATTGGCCAGTTGACCACGTTCACACCGCTTACGTATCGGGAGCCTATGGCTACGTCGTAACCCTCATCTCGGCAGGCACTCAGCAGGCGGGGCAGATCGGACGGAGCGTGTGAGAAATCGGCATCCATCTCAAAGATGTAGTCGTAGCCGCGTTCAATGCACCACTTGAAACCGGTGATGTAAGCCGTGCCCAGGCCCAGTTTGCCGCTGCGCTCCACAATAAAGAGACGGTCCTTGAAATCGGTCTCCATCAGGCTCTTTACTATGGCAGCGGTGCCGTCGGGCGATCCGTCGTCAATTATAAGTATGTTGAAATTATCCTCCAACGCCATGACTGCGCGGATGATATTCTCTATGTTCTCCTTTTCGTTATATGTGGGAATGATTACAATACTCCGGTTAGTTTTCATAGTTTGTTCTAATATAACGCACAAATATAATAAAAAGGTGACAAAAGGGACGGTTCCGTTTGTCACCTTTTTCATATATCTTTGCAGGTGCTATGACATTGGCGGATCTTTGTGGCCTTTACGGCGGGTTGGTGCAGACCAAGGCGCTGATAAAGGAACTTGCGGGAAAACGCACCGGAAACGTTTTTCTGCAGGGGCTCCGTGCGTCTTCGGCTCCGTTATTGTTCTGTGGAGTGGCCCGCAGCGGGGGTAAGCCTTGCATCCTTATCATACTTAATGACCAGGAGGAGGCTGCATATTTCTATCACGATATGGTGCAGACCATGGGTGATGAGAACGTGCTCTATTTTCCGTCGGCATTCCGCCGCGCCGCCAAGTACGGCCAGAAGGACGATGCCAGCGAGATACTGCGCACCGAAGTGCTGAGCCGCCTTACCACCGTTACTCCCGATGCCCAGACGCTGGTGATTGTGACATCGGCCGATGCACTGGCCGAGAAGGTGGTATCAAAATCAAGCCTGGAGGACAAGTCCATACGCATCAGCGTAGGTGAGACACTGGACCGCGAGGAACTGCAGAGCCTGCTGCTGGAACTGGGGTTCAACCGCGTGGATTACGTCTATGAGCCGGGTCAGTTTGCCCTGCGCGGCAGCATACTGGATGTGTTCTCGTTCTCATCGGAATATCCGTTCCGCCTGGATTTCTTTGGCGATGACATAGACAGCATCCGTCACTTCTCAGTTGATACGCAGCTCTCTACAGAGAAGAAGGAGAGCGTGGTTGTGGTGCCCGATATGGACAAGATGGAGGGTGCACAGGTATCGCTCATGGATTTCCTGCCGGCCGATACCGTGCTGGCTGTCAAGGATTTGCTGCTTACAGCAGACCGCATGACTACCGTAAGCCGTGAAGTGACCGACCAGGAGAGTCTGGCCGCCCGAATGCGCATAGCTAACGCCGCCGCAGGCTCTGAAGCCAACGCCAATGCCAACGCCAACGTTGAGATGCCGCACTTGCTTACGGCCGAGGATTTCCTGCACAAGACCACCGGTTTCCGCGTGGTGGAGTTCGGCAACAAACCCACCGGTGTGACATCGGTAACAATCACATTTGATACAACGCCGCAGCCGCTGTTCCACAAGAACTTTGATCTGGTGTCACAGACGCTGACCGACTATATAGTAAAAGGATACAGGATTTATATCCTGACCGATAACCCCAAGCAGGGTGAGCGCCTGCACGATATCTTTACCGAGCGCGCTGAGAACATACAGTTTGAGACAATAGGCAAGACACTGCATGAGGGTTTCTCCGACGGCATACTGAAATGCTGCTTCTTTACTGATCATCAGATATTTGACCGCTATCACAAGTACAGCCTGCGCAGCGAGCGTGCCCGTAACGGAAAGGTGTCGCTTACGCTTAAGGAGCTTCAGGAGTTCAAGGTTGGTGACTATGTGGTTCATATGGATCATGGAGTCGGTAAGTTTGGAGGTCTGGTCCGCGTAAAGGATGTCAATGGCTGGCAGGAGAAGATAAAGATCATTTATAAAAACAACGACGTGGTCTTTGTTTCCATCCACGCCCTGCACAAGGTATCCAAGTACAAGGGCAAGGAGGGTGAGGAGCCGCACATCAATAAACTTGGTACCGGTGCCTGGGAGAACCTCAAGGAGCGTACCAAGGGCAAGATCAAGGATATTGCCCGTGACCTTATCAAACTCTATGCCAAGCGATTGGAGGAGAAGGGCTTTGCCTACAGCCCCGATTCATATCTTCAGAACGAACTGGAGGCCAGCTTCATGTATGAGGATACCCCCGATCAGCTCAAGGCCACCCAGGATGTCAAGCAGGATATGGAGAGCAGCCGCCCCATGGACCGCCTCATCTGCGGTGATGTAGGATTCGGCAAGACCGAGGTGGCCATCCGTGCCGCCTTCAAGGCAGTGGCCGATAACAAGCAGGTGGCAGTTCTGGTGCCTACCACCATATTGGCATTCCAGCACTATCAGACATTCCGTGACCGTCTTAAGGAGTTTCCGTGCCGTGTGGAGTATCTTTCACGCGCCCGTAGCGCCGCACAGACTACCGCTATTCTGGAGGACCTCAAGAACGGCAAGATTGATATAGTAATAGGAACTCATAAACTGATCGGCAAGCAGGTCAAGTTCAAGGACCTGGGCCTGCTCATAATTGATGAGGAGCAGAAATTCGGCGTATCGGTCAAGGAAAAGCTCAAACAGCTGCGTGCCAACGTGGATGTGCTCACCATGACCGCAACACCCATTCCGCGCACCCTGCAGTTCTCACTCATGGGCGCCCGTGACCTCTCGGTCATCCAAACCCCGCCGCCCAACCGCTATCCCATACAGACCGAGCTACATGTGTTCAGTCCCGATATCATCCGCGAGGCCGTCAACTTTGAGATGAGCCGTAACGGACAGCTCTTT
>CADCLI010000153.1 GCA_902802285.1 uncultured Bacteroidales bacterium | reverse complement strand
CAAAGACTGTGATCCGTAGTTGCTCTCAACAGCATGTCCCTGGGATGCATTTGAACTGATGTTGACAGGAGTCCACTCCTCGTCTGCACCGCCTGTACCATAATCCATGAACTGGACTTCAAACAGGCTCTCCTTGTTGTTCTCATACTGTGGTCCCTCCTTGAAGTTGTCACCGTAATCGGCCACAAGGCCATAGGTACCATAGTCACCCTTTATGATTTCCTTGAGATATCCGTATGCCTCTTCATACTTATGACGGAACATAAGGGCACGTGCCAGATAACCGGCAGCCGATCCGCTTGTTGCGCGGCCCTTAGCCCATTCGCCACCCTTGTCACGTGTAGGCAGAAGGGTTATGGCCTCCTTAAGGTCAGCCTCAATCTGGTCAAACACCTTATCCTGGCTTGAGTTTGATGCATACATACTCTCCAGGGATGAATAATCGGAATAATCAGTGTAGAGAGGAACATTCTGATAATATGTAGCCAGCTCATAGTAAGCCAATGCCCTCAGGAACAGCGCCTGTCCCTTTATCTCAGCACGTTTTGACTCTGACATACTGGCCGAGCCCACCTTGGATAGCACGAAATTGCAACGGTTTACAACATGATAGTTGTCACGCCATATCCTCTGGTCGCCTATTGCAATCTGGCCGTTAGAGTTGAGGTTGTCATAAGGAAGATACCACTGCTGTGAGGAGTTCCACACTTCATCACCGCGAACTGCATCCATAGTGTAACCAACGCGCGAAAAAGTGCCCTCCAAACGGATTCTGTTGTAGCAAGCCACAAGAGCCTCCTGAAGGTCTGACTCGGTATTTCCGAAATCGTAAGTGGTCTGGTTGTTGGGATTGGTCACGTCAAGCTGGTCTGCACATGAAACCATACCGGTAGCCAGAACCGCTGCTATAATAATATTTATCTTTTTCATAATAGTACGGTATATCTGTTATTAGAATGAGAAACGAACACCGGCCATGAATGACATGGGTGTGGGATAAGAGCAGTAGTTGAATCCCGGAGTGAATGTTCCTCCGGCAAAGTCAACGTTATAGCCTTTGTATTTGGTAAGAGAAGCCAGATTCTGGGACGATACGTATGCACGTGCATTGCTGATATTCTTTCCGAAAGTACCCTCCGGGAAATTATAGCCAAGCTCAATGTTTGCTATCTTCCAGTATGCACCGTTCTGCAGGAAACGGGAACTGAACATATCGTTAGTGATGGAGGCATCTGTCTTGTACGCTACAGCAGGAACGGTTTCGCTGTGATTCTCGGCTGTCCAGGCCTTGAGCAGGTCTGTACTCTTGTTGGTAATACCGTAAGAATTATGAAGCACCATGTCAACATAATCCAGGACCTTATGACCGGCAGCTCCGTAAGTTGATACGCTCAGGTCAAAGTTCTTGTACTCAAACCTCACGTTCAGGCCGAACTGGACCTTAGCCATACCGTTGCCGATATAATCCTGATCCTCATTGGTAATCTTTCCGTCGTTGTTGACATCCTTATATGCCACATCGCCGGGTTTAGCTCCGCTCTGTACAACGGGATTGCCCAGGTCATTGACACGGTTGTCAATCTCCTCCTGGCTCTGGAATATGCCCTCGTATACATATCCGTAGAAACGGCCTACCTCATTACCCGCCTCTGTGCGGCTGAAACCGTCGGTACGGGGCTCATTGGTCATACCAAGGCTCTTAACTTCATTCTTGGGGAGAGTCATGTTGGCAGATATCTCATATTTGAGGGCATTCTCATGACTGCGGTATGTAGCTGCCAGCTCAAAGCCGGTATTCAGCATGGTAGCGGCGTTCATTGTCACCGTAGTGTTTGTTGCACCAGCCTCGGCCGGAACGGCTACTGCATAAAGCAGATCCTCTGACATTGCATGATACCAGTCGGCGTTGATTTCAAACTTGTCGTCCCAGAATGCCAAATCCAAGCCTAAATCGAAAGTCTTTTTCTTCTCCCAACGTATAGCGGTATTGACATAGTCCGATATTGCAGATCCGGTAACCTTTGTGTTGCCGAAACTGTAAGTGTAATTGCCGCGGGCCATAGTACCCATATACTGATACTCACCAATATTCTCATTACCAAGAATACCGTAGCTGGTACGAAGTTTCAGCATGTTGATACTCTCTACATCAAAGAAACTCTCACGGTCAATACGCCATCCTGCGGAGAATGAGGGGAACCAGTCCCAATGGTCTTCGCTCGAAAGGCGGCTGGAACCGTCACGACGTACAGTTGCCTGAAGCAGATACTTGCCGTCATAGTCATATGTGAATCGGCCAAGATATGAAGCCAGGACATGCTCACTCTCGTATGAACCGGCATCACGGGTTGCAGCATTACCTACCTGGAGGTAATACGGCTCAGGCATATTGTTGCCACGTCCTGTGAGAGTATGGTATTTCTCACGCTCAAAAGTCTGACCTGCCACCAGATTCAGATGATGGCGACCCATCGTGCCCTCATACGTCAGGAAGTTCTCAATCAAAGCGTCGGAATATGAACGATAGCCCTGATTTAGAGTCTCGTTGCTCTTGTCCAGATAGTTGGTGGTACTCTGAATGAAAGCAGGAACAAATGTAAAGTCCTTGGCAAAGGTACGGCTGTAAGAGAGGTTAAGGTTATATGAGAGTTTATGGTTCTCATTCTTCCTGCCTATCATATCCAGAAGGTCAACCTTGGCGGTTCCTGTTTCGGCTGCGGGAGCCAGCACATCGTCCAGAACCCAGGTGCGGCTGTCGCGTGCAAGAATGGTGGGAGGCATAATCAGTGCAGATGCCATCACCGGATACTGCTGACCGTAAAGACCCTGAACATACTCATTGGCATTGCTCATGGACATATTGTTCTGCTTGCTGTGGCTATATACGATACCCGTCTTGAGGCTTATGAACTTTACATCCATGTTATTGTTTATACGGGCTGTGAAGCGGTCAAAATCAGGACCTGCTCCCTCAAGGGTTCCCTTCTGGCTGAAATAGTCCAGACCGATGTTGTAGGTATTGTTCTGACCACCACCTGATATATTCAGGTTGTGATTCTGGCGGATACCTGTCTTGAACATGGTGTCAAACCAGTCTGTGTTATATTTTGAAGGATCCAGATAGTTTGCACTTGTGGGATCATAGCCTGACGGAGCCTCCATATTGCTGTTTGCAAATGCCATTCTCACGTAATCACCATACTCCTTTGAATCCATGACATTGTAAACGCCCTTCCTGATACGGTCAGCACCAAGATAGCCGGAATAGTCGATACGCATAGGCTGATCCTTCTTTCCGCTCTTTGTGGTGATGATGACCACACCGTTACCGGCACGTGAACCATAGATGGCTGCAGCCGAAGCATCCTTCAGGACCTGGATGGTCTCTATATCATTAGGTGAGAAATCGCGGATTGAGGTACCCATCGGCACACCGTCAATCACATACAGAGGGCTGGTATCGCCAAAGCTGCCCAAACCGCGGATGCGGACTGCGGGATCGGCACCCGGCTGTCCGTCGGTGGTGATGTTCACACCAGCCACCTTACCTTCAAGCATTGAGGAGATGTTGCTGTGTGACACGCGCTTCAGTTCCTCTGCTTCAACTACAGCTACAGATCCTGTCAAATCTGCCTTTTTCTGTGTACCGTAACCGATAACCACAACCTGATCCAGGAAAAGGGACTCAGTATTTACAATAATTGTTCCGAGATTGGTCTTGCCGTTTACAGCAACCTCCTTGGTCTCATAACCAAGGGACTGGATGACCAGCACTGCGTCAGCGGGCACGGAGATGGTGAAGTTTCCGTCCAGATCGGATGCGGCACCTATTGACGTATTACTCTTGACAACAACTGCGGCAGCCATGACAGGCTCTCCGTTCTCATCTACAAGAGTACCCCTTACCGTTATGTTATCGGCAGCCTGAACTGAGGCGGGAGCTGCGTTTGCCACCGGCATCGTAATACCCGAGACGGCCAGCAGGCTGAATAATGCTATTGAAATACTAAACTGTTTCATATAATCAGGGTTTTATTATTCAAAAAATACCATGTATGAAGACTCCAGGACTATGGCTGTCTGCAAGTCTGCACTGTCAACAACTAAGCCTTTATAGTACTGGAAATGATTCTCGCCATTGGGATAAACCACATCATATCTGATATCAGCTGTACCGTTGCCGTTATTCTTTACGGTGATGGTTACAAGAGAATATGTAAGATACTGCTTAAAGAAATCCCAGTTCCAGTTTGAAGTCTTTACCACATCGTCATTCCAGCTTGTACCCCAACCGAAATGGTCCATTCGGGTTACTGCATATTCTGTACGATCCGCCTTGCGCAGGATAACACACGGACTATGGAAGTTCTCTGCTGAACTTGAATAGAGCATTGCCTTGAAGACCACCGAATCACCTGCCTGGATAGCGGTATCCGGAGTGAATGTGGTCCACCATGCATTTGAATAATCTGCCTTACCTGCTTCTGATATACCCTTGACCACATTGACCTGACAGGTTGTGGTAAACTCATCAGTGCTGCCTACGTAGGTAATCTTTACATCCGGAGTTCCTACGGTTGCGGGTATGCTGTCAAACACAAGTACATTGTTGGCAATCACACCGGTTGTGTTATCGGCGTATGTAGCGGTTACCACTATTCCGCAAGTATCAAAACGAAGCTTGGTACCCTCTAACTGATCAAATATATAATAAGTGTCCAAACTTGGCTTTCTGGTGACAGCAATTGAAACTACGTTATTCACAACGTTCAATGTATAATAACCCAGAACCGTAGCACCTGCCTGACCTAACTTGGTCTTTGAATATGACAGGACAACCGTCTTCTCACCAACCGTATTGAGGTCAGGAATTACAGAGAATGTGATGTCTGCGGTATCGGCAACAGCCTGTGAACCGTCGGCAAACGTAACTGTGGCAACTGCGCTGCCCCAGAAATCAGTCTGGCCTATCTCAAGTGATTGCGGCATTCCGGAAACAGAGATTGAAACAGCATCAAAATCCTCAAGAGCCTGAACCTTTGAAGTTACGGTATAGGCATTCTTTATATCAAACCAACTGCCGTCACAAACCAGTGTAGCATATATATCCTCAGTAGCTGAAACCGGCTGATGATACTTCTCAACCAGGATGTCTCCGTTCTGGGCATACATTGTAGCCGTAACGTAAACATTACCGGTCTTGGAATGATCAATCTCCATCTCTACCCTTGCTCCGTCCATAACAGAACGGAAGTAGGCCCACAGATCCTCAACTCCTGCCAAGGCGGCAAGCTCACCATAGTTAAACTCCATAGCCGAAAGGGCAAAGTCGGTATTTCCCCATCCATATGCATCGGAGCGGATAACGAACAGTTCTACCTTGTTCTCGGATGCGTCGGCAAGACGGAGATTCCAGTTGTTCCAGTTATTGGCCTCCGATCCATGGTTTATGAAATCAATGTGGAGAAGACGGTTGGAAGGAACGGCAAACCACTGTGAGGTTGCACCATCCCATGGTGTTGAACAATCCTCTGCACCAACTATTGAATTGGCGATTGTCACATATACCGTATCACCGGTATCAATCTTTGCTTTTTCTTCAGCGATCGAATCAATCTTCTGCTGAATGTCATCCGGGGCTTCGATATCGTATTTTTCGATTTCCCCTTCGCAACTTGTCATTGCCGGCCCTATATATAATAAGGTCAGAACTGACAAAAGGATAAACTTGATTTTTCTCATACCTTTTATAGTTTGTTAGTTAATTTTGGCTGGTACAAAATTATCTTACATAAAAACATAAAAGGTGTATAAAAAAACGCAAAAGGTGGATTTTTGGACCAGTCTCAAAAAACGGGCTCAGACAGCGCTGGGAGCCACACCAAACTCTTTTGAGAAGCATCTTGTAAAATATTTGGGGTCATTGAACCCACACTCATAAGCTATTTCTGAGATATTCATCAAACCGGTCTGACGGTTGTTGACAATCATCTCATGGGCCACAGTGAGACGATAGGTGCGTATCAGTTCAGTCACCGAATGCCCCATCGTATCCTGCAGTTTCTTGTTAAGGGATGTCTTGCTCATACCCATGCGGTCACAAAACAGCGCCACATCCAGATCCGGGTTGGAATAACTGCTTTTAAGCACCTCCATAACCTTGGATTTGAAATCGTCATCCCTACTGTTTTCGGGTACTGCAGGATTGAGGGCTATGATCAGCCTGTTACCGGCCAGTTCCTCAACCTCGTGTTTAAGGACGGCGTTCTGACGGTCCAGTTCCTCGGCTTTCTGTTCTATGAGTATACGCTGGTTGTTTATCTCCCTGGTACGCTCATCGACCGTACGCTGCAGAAGCTCCTACCGTCCAGGTGATACTATCGTATTACCGGAAGCACCCACCTTATACCATTTGGAATCAATACCGTCCATACGGTACAGATAACTGAATCGCGAATTAGTGGCATAATTCAGGGTTGAAAATGAGAACATCAGCGAACGGTCCCTCTCATGAATGGCAACGGAAGATGTGTATGGGCTGTAATTGACCACTCCGTTTACCGACGTTTTGGTAACATGAAGGTTAAGGGGAGGATATTGATAGCTGTTCCTGGAAGGCTCTATTACGGTGAGGCCGTCAACAGTTCCGAAACATAGCGACCCGTCAGCGCATACACATGATGCGTTCAGATAGAACTGCGATGAAAGCAGACCTTGCTCTACGGAATAATTGAGAAACTGCATAGTACCCGGCGACAGCATGGAGAGCCCGTTCCCTGTAGATATCCAGATGTTACCCCATTCATCCTCTTCAAGGCATCTCACCACATTGCTTATGAGCCCGTCCTTCATGCTGATATTCCTGAAACTCAAATCCCCCGACAGACTCTCTTCGGTCCTATAAATACCGTTTCCGTTACTCCCGAGCCATATCGTTCCGTCCTTAGCCTGGATGATGGAAACAATCTTGTCGGGAACGCCGGACCCCGGTTCATCCAGTTTTTCACGCAGGTTTATGTAGTCGAAATCCAATCGGTCTCCATTTCTGCGGGCGCTCCTGAGATCTATTATATGAACACCATTCCGGCTACCCACCCACAACTGTCCTTCACTGTCCAGACATGAACCTATGCAACCTGAAGTCTGATCCTGAAATGCCGAATAAACTTCTAAAGACGACAGGTCACAATAATAAATACCCGAATTGCAGCCTATCCACATCAGATTATTCAAGGTATCCAGCTCAAGCGCCCCCACGTGATCGATACGATCTGATTGAGCTCCACGCCAAACAGGCTTGGAGACCCTTTTATACGGATTCCCGCTGCTTAACACATCAACTCCTCCGCCCCATGTTCCAACCCATAGGTTTCCGTTGGTGTCACTTGCGATGGCGCTCACAGAATTATGGCTGATGCTTCCATTTCCGGCAGTGATATGTCGGAATCCTTCCTGAAGGTTCATTGTATAGCTGAGTCCGCTTTCCACATTCCCCACCCAAAGCATGCCATCATCAGTCTGATAGACGGCATTTACCGGATTGGGAGCTATCGAAGCGTCCTTCAATGATTCATGCCGGTAATTGCTGACCGCCAGCCTTTTGGTCTTCAGTTGTATAAGACCTGCACTCTCCGTTCCGAACCACACATCATCACCTCTTACACTCACACAATTCAGGAAGTTGCTGCTCAAGTTGCATCCATCTCCATCCGAATCGCTCGAAAGGCGTTCAAAACTGTCATCTATAGGCCTGTAGATATTCGCTCCCTTAAGCGATATCGCAACCAGTGTGTTGTCCGAAGTAAGGGCCAATCCGCTTATATAGTTCTGTGACAATGACTTGTCATTATCGGGATCCGTAGTATACTTTTTCCAGAGCCCGGTGGGGATATTATATCTGAACAGTCCGTCTATCGTAGAAATCCACACATCCTGATCCTTGACGATATAATCCGTAACCAAAGACTCCGGGTTATAACTGAAACCGGGCAAAGCCGGAACAGCATGTAATCCGTCATCGGCACAACGCACCCTGTATATAGTGCCAGCCATGCCTATCCAGACCATCCCGTTGTTTTCCACATCCTTGAACGCCATAGCCGGCTGTTCCATGCGAGGGTCATCCAGACTGTCAACCCTGAACGCATTTCCTGTATCATCAAATTCAATACGGACAAGCGTC
>CADCLI010000152.1 GCA_902802285.1 uncultured Bacteroidales bacterium | reverse complement strand
CTACGGTATCCTGTCCGATAACACACTCCTTGAGATTTGACTTGACTACCCAGTTGTCCTCGGCGCATGTGCCCTCCGGAACTTCGGGGTAGGGTATGTTGGGGATAGTGCAGAGCAGGGCGGTCAGATCGTTCTCGGCCTGTTCCTTGCGGGCCTCAAGGTCTGCTGCGGCAGCCTTGAGCTCAGCAACCTGAGCCTTGGCTTGCTCGGCCTCCTCCTTGTTACCGGCCTTCATGGCCTGTCCTATCCTGGCAGCAAGCACCTTGCCTTGTGCCAGATTGTTGTCCAACTGAGCCTGGGCCTTCTTTCTGTCGTCATTCAGAGAGATAGCCTGGGCGATTGCCTCCTCTGCATTCTTAAAATGCTTTTTCTTAAGACCTGCAATAACCAGTTCGGTCTGCTCGGTGATCTGTTTGAGTGTCAGCATCGGGATTTGTTTCTATAGTTGTTGAACAAAAAAGGCTCACGCTGATGTGAGCCTCTTTTAAGTCTTACAGTCTGTCAGGCCTCAGCTTTCTCCTGAACGGGGATTACTGAAACATAGCTTCTGTCCTTGCGGCCCTTCTTGAACTGAACTACACCGTCAACCAGTGCGAACAGGGTGTGGTCCTTACCCATACCGATGTTCTCGCCCGGGTTGTGCTGTGTACCGCGCTGACGAACTATGATGTTACCTGCTTTTGCATACTGTCCACCCCAAATCTTAACGCCCAGACGCTTGCTGGCAGACTCACGGCCGTTCTTAGAACTACCTACACCTTTTTTATGTGCCATATCTTTCTAGTTTTTTAGGGTTATGCTACTACTTCCTTTACCAGAAGCTCTGTGAACTGCTGGCGGTGACCGTTGAGCTTACGGTAACCTTTTCTTCTTCTCTTCTTGAAGACAATAACCTTGTCACCCTTAACGAGTGCGGTCTTGACCTCACATACTACCTTTGCACCGTCAATGGTGGGGGCACCTACGGTAACCTGACCATCGTTGTCAGCCAGAAGGATCTTGTCAAACTCTACGCTTGCACCGGCCTCAACATCCTGAATGTGGTGCACGAACAGCTTCATTCCCTGTTCAATCTTGAACTGCTGTCCCTGAATTTCAGCAATAACGTACATTAAATCTTGCTTTTATTCTGTTTCTCCGTGGGGTGGTCCGCCCTCTATGCGAACACTTTTTAAACCTCTGCGGCACTAATCGGGCGCAAAATTAGTGTTTTACGCTGTCACCACAAAATATTTTCTGCATTTTTTCTTATAAACAGGATTGTAACAGTTTTGCAACGCCTAATCCTTGCCTTACCGGGTATAATGATTGTACCTTTGTGTCATCAAAAGAAAAAACCGGTATGAAAAGAGTTATTGTTTTGTGCTTTGCTTTATTGGCGCTGTCTGTTGATCCTGTTTCCGTTTGTTCTGCCCAGGATATAATAAGCCGGGACAAAGGGTCTGTGACATTCTGGGTTGATGGTGAACTGCCCAATCCAAAACAGTATCGTGCGTACATCGGTCTTGGCGCCTCCACTGGCCAGCAGGTGTTCAAATCCAGCGTTGAAAAGGACAGTTTACTGTTTCTGGAACCGGTTTATGGCAAATCATTCCTTATGGGGACTCCGTTCTTCAACGGTATGGTAAGTGCGTATTCATATCATAATCCCATAGTCCTTTCGCCAGATGTCATCTGGCTGCTCATAAGCCAGGGATTCTCACATTATATTAATGAGAACAGTGAGAGGCTGCGTAATCTTTTCGTTGATTTTGATGGGCGCCGAACGCTGACTGTAGAGACCCGAAAGAATATTTTTGCGCCAGACATGGATTGGGACGCAGTTACGTCCGATTTCGTGAAGGCAGTCCGATCCAATCTCAAACATAAGGATATGGCCGATATGGTGCTGGCCGATTTCTCCACCAGCGGCCAGGCAGAGGTGATAGCGTCAAGAGTCACCTTGATGAATACGGTTGAGAAATACTTTGAGTTTGAGCTGGAGGAAACCATTTGCGGCATTCCCTATATAACGCTTCAGGGTACTCCCGATGACTGGAGAAAAATAGCCGCTAAGGTGCAGCAGTTGCGCAATTATGATATGGGCTGGTGGGCTGATGAACTGGAACCGATAATCAATGAGTTCGTTAAAGCATCCCAGGGTAATCCTGACCGTGAATTCTGGAAATGTATCGTAAAGAAAGTGCGTCCTGGTGAGGTCCGTGGAGTGGGATGCCTGGATTTGGGGGACCAGACTATGTTTGACGGCTGGTTCCTTAAGCTGATGCCTTTTACGGAGAATGGCCGTACACCTGCTGAGGTTGACCTGACAGCCAGGATGCTGGGCGAGATTTGCGGAACGGATTTCACATACCGTTTACTGGATACTGACGGCAGAGAGATAGGGGCTATACCGATGAAACTGTTTGGCGGCCTGATGGGATGCACTCAGGACCGCAAGACTGCGGCAATAAGCTTCAAGCCTGGCTGGATGGTAAGCTATAACTACGAAGATGTTATTGACAAGCCGCAGTATCCGGGGGGTCTTGATGCCATGGATAAACTCATTAAAGAAAACATGCACATTACGCCCGATATGATGCAGCCTGGCTGGAATGGTCCCATAGATTGTCACATAGGACTTGATATTGCTACTGATGGCTCTTTTATCATACGGAGTATATATGTTGCTCATGGTTCAAAAGCCGCAAATGAAGAGCTGCGTAAGGCAGTGGAGAAATTGTCTCTCTGGAAGCCCGCTACAATCAACGGCATTCCTGTTCCCTACTACAGCTCATATAAGATAACAATTGATTAGCTATTATTGAATTCTTTAAGTTATAGGAATATGATATTCAAGACCTTTAGGATCCTACTGTCACGTGGCTGGAGAAACGTGATGTACAGTGTGTCATTGCTGGTGTTGTCAATGCTGTCGGTTAACTCCGATGCCCAGGCGGTATCAGATAGCCCTGGCATAAGAACGACTCAGTCCAAGGTGGTGGTATCGGGAATCAAACCATCGGCCGGCGATACGATTTCAGGGCTCGTCATAAGTGAAACAGAGGGACCTATGATGTTGGCACGCGTAGAGGAGAAGGATTCCAATGACCGTACAGTGGCTAATGCTGTCACTGATATTAACGGTAAATTCAGTTTCAGGCTTGTTAATCCGTCAGACCGTCTGGAGGTGATATATTTGGGCTATCTTACGGCAGTAAGTGAGTTTACCGGCAACACCATGGATGTGAAAATGGTTATGGACCCCCAAATTATGATAACCGAAGTTGACAGTAGCCTTGCTGCTGTGATACCGGTTATAGTCCGTGAAGACAGGTTTCAGGGAATGCGCGCCCGGGCATACGGCCCTCAGTATCCTAAAGATGGGAAACGGTTAATTGTATTGGACGGTTGCATAATGGATGTTTCTTCGGTTAACATGCAATGTCTGGATTCACTGATGTCGGGTAAACTGCATGTGGACAAAGAAAACATAGCCAGACTTTTGGGTCTCAAAGAGCATGAAATAAAAAGTGTATCGGTATTGAAAGACGCTGCCGCCACCGCCATTTGGGGGACAAGAGGAGCTAACGGGGTTATTGAAGTAACTTCCAAGAAGGGGTGGGCCAAAAGAATGGAAAGAAATAATCCTGATGTTAACAAATATGCCTGGGAGTCAATAAATGATGAAATACTGAAAGAGAATGCCAAGACAGAGTTGAACTCATTACCGGGAGACGGCCTATACATCCCGTCAGATAAC
>CADCLI010000151.1 GCA_902802285.1 uncultured Bacteroidales bacterium | reverse complement strand
CAGAACCGCGCAGAGTGGGAAGAGAAGGCTAAGGATCTGGCTGCACGCTTCATCAAGAACTTCAAGAAGTATGAGGGTAACGAGGCCGGCAAGGCTCTGGTCGCTGCCGGACCAAAGTTATAAAACTTTAATCCGGCAGCAACGAGCATCCCTGTTCGTTGCTGCCGGACTCAAGCTCTAATGTCTATTAAATCAGATAGATAATATCAGAGATTCTCTTCCCGGTCATACGCCGGAAAGAGAATCTTTGTTTAACTTCAAACCAACAGCACGATATTATTACTACCAAATATTACAAAAAACTAGACACAATGAAAAAGATCATCTTCACAATCGCAGCCTGCTTTGTAGCAATATTGGCATCAGCACAGCCGATGGGCGGTCGTCCCATGGGCGGACGTCCGATGGGCGGAGCAAGAATGCCCATGGGAGCAATGGAAAAGCCTTTCTATGAACTGGAATCCGACTCTATCGCCAACGCTAAGATCCAGGATGTAGCAGGCCGTCTGGACCTGACAGAGAAACAGTTTGACAAGATGATCAAGCTCTATTCACAGGAGTTTGAGGAGATATGCCGCAACCTGCAGATGGCTGTCAGGGAGTTTCAGATGATGCAGAACGGAGGTTTCCGCGGACGTGGTAATAACATGATGGGTGTACAACAGACCCCCACCAATGTACAGTTTGATACCGCTGCGGCCAAGAAAACCTACGACCAGATCATCGCCAAGTTTGACAAACGTTACAAGAAAGCCCTGCAGGCTTCACAGTATGAGGTTTGGAAAACCCTAACAGCAACAACCCTTGACAACAAGTTCAGCAGCATACTTCAGCATGTTCAGCAGAACACCCAGAGTATGTTCTAACAGCCAATAGCCATAGTTAAAATGAAGATAGCACTAATAGGATACGGCAAGATGGGCCACGAGATAGAGAAGATAGCTCTGTCCCGCGGTCATCAGGTAGTATGTAAGATTGACATTGACAACCCGCAGGATTTTGACAGTCCCGGGTTCAGGAATGCCGACGTTGCAATTGAGTTCACCGCCCCCACACAAGCCTATAACAATATACTCAAATGTTTCAAGGCTGGCGTAAAGGTAGTGAGCGGCAGTACCGGATGGATGGAGCAGCACCGTGACGAGATGACGGAACTCTGCAAGGACGGTGCCAACACCCTGTTCTGGTCAAGCAATTTCAGCATCGGAGTGGCTCTGTTCTCAAGAGTCAACACCTATCTTGCCAAACTCATGAACGGCTATCCCATGTATGAGGTCTCAATGTCCGAGACTCATCACATACACAAACTGGATGCCCCCAGCGGGACAGCCATTACACTGGCCGAAGGTATTATAAGCCAATTGGACCGCAAAGAGGGCTGGAGCAAAGGAACTCTGCTCAATCCCGATGGAACAATATCCGGCACCACCCAATACAAGCCTCAGGATATACGCATTGACTCCTTACGTCAGGGCGAGATAGCCGGCATCCATGAGATTACCTATGACTCAAGCGCAGACTTCATCAAGATAATCCATTTTGCCAAGGACCGCAGCGGCCTGGCACTGGGAGCAGTTCTTGCAGCCGAATATACAGTAAACCACAAGGGATTCCTTAAGATGGATGACCTTATGGACTCACTTTCATAACGCAATGAAAAAGTTTGGAGAGGTAACAAAGAAACAGTGGATAAAGGCCGGTATTTATCTGGCTCTTTACATCCTTTTCCTGATTTGGGTCAGGAGCTGGCTGGGTATAATCATCATCCCGTTCATTCTTGACGCCTTCACAACCCGTATCATAAAATGGGACTGGTGGAAACAGCTCAAGAACAAGACACTGTATCAGATTATGGGTTGGGTCGATGCCATAGTATTTGCGCTTGTAGCCGTATACTTTGTAAACATCTACCTGTTCCAGAACTATGCCATCCCCTCTTCATCACTCGAAAAGTCATTGCTGGTAGGCGACCATCTCTACGTAAGCAAGGTGGCATACGGACCCCGCAAACCTATCACTCCGCTCACCATGCCGCTCACCCAGAACACATTCCCCGGTGGAGGCAAGAGTTATTTTGACAAGCCGCATTGGCCTTATGAGCGTATCAAGGGATTCGGCAAGATCAAGCTGAACGATATTGTAGTGTTCAACTATCCTGCCGGCGATACTATCGTGACCAACCCCAAGTATTCAAGTGCCGACTATTACGGCATGATCCTATATCCGGTCGGCAAGAGCCGTTGCAGGGATATTGAGATGGACAGCCTCTCCACCCTTGAACAGAGACACGTATATGACTTCTATTACAAGGTGGGCAGACAGTACATCACTCAGAACGAGCAGGTATTCGGCAAGATAATGGCACGTCCGGTTGATCGCCGCGAGAACTACGTGAAACGCTGCGTTGGACTGCCCGGCCAGACACTCCAAATCAAGGACGGCATAATCTACCTGGACGGGGAGGCCAACAAGGAGCCCGATGCAGCCCAGACCAACTACAACGTTGTGCTAAAGCGTGCAATTCCCGAAAAACTGCGTAAAGAACTGAGTCTCAGCCAGGAGGACCTTCCAAATTCTCAGAACAGACAGGGTTCTGTAGTGATCCCGCTCACCAGAAAGGCTGCAGACATTCTTTCATCCAATACAGAGATAGTTGCAGACATCAGTCCTATAAGGTATCTCCCCGAAGAGTCCGAGTGGCTGTTCCCGCAAAACAAGAACACCAAGTGGACCGTTGATGACTATGGTCCCATATGGATTCCGGCCAAAGGAAGCACTGTGCAGCTAAACCTTGACAACCTGCCCTTCTATGAGCGTATCATTAAGGTTTATGAGGGCAATGACCTTAAGGTGGAGCGCGACGGCACAATCCTGATAAACGGTCAGAAGGCCAGCAGTTACACCTTCAGCATGGATTATTACTGGATGATGGGCGATAACCGTCAGAACAGTGCCGACTCCCGTTTCTGGGGTTACGTACCCGAGGACCACATTGTAGGACGTCCTGTATTTATCTGGCTCTCGCTTGACAAGGACAAGAACTGGGGTCAGAAGGGCAAGATCCGCTGGAACCGTCTGTTCCGATCTGTCAAAAAGTACAATTGATGGAGTCTGTCCTGCTCAGTTCGGCATATCTGCCGCCAGTCAGTTTCTTCACCGCCATCAACAGTGGCGGTGATGTGCTTATAGAGCAGTATGACAACTACTGCAAGCAGACCTACCGTAACCGCTGCAGGATAGCTACAGCAAACGGAATCCAGGCCCTTACCATTCCAATAGTAAAGGCCGATGCCCCCAAGCAGCTCATGAAGGATGTGCGCATAAGCGACCACGGAGAGTGGCGCCGTCAGCATTGGAACGCACTTGAATCGGCCTACATGAACAGCCCGTTCTTTATGTACTACCAGGATGATTTCCGTCCATTCTACGATAAGAAGTATGAGTTCCTGATAGATTTCAATACTGAACTGACCCTGCTCATCCTGAAACTGGCCGGGATAGACAAACCCGTAAAACCTACGGAATCATACATTCGCAATACAGATAATATCCTGGATCTGCGCGACCTTATAGAGCCGGGAAAAAACGAACCGCAAAACCCCATAGAATACTGGCAGGTATTCAAGCAAAAGTACGGTTTCATCGGAAATTTAAGTGCGGTGGATCTTCTCTTCAATATGGGACCCGAATTCCCCCTCTATACCAAAGGAAAGATTCCCTCTTTATAAAAGATTCTAAGTGCACCGAACTTTTTGGGGTATCGGTATCGGAAACCATGGCCGCCCGTGGGCTTGTGAACGGGAGGGGCCCGCAGCACAAGAAGATGTCCTGGAAGGTAGGAGTTTACTCATGCCTTTCAGGGCGT
>CADCLI010000150.1 GCA_902802285.1 uncultured Bacteroidales bacterium | reverse complement strand
ACTACCGAGACCACCGCTTTCCCCAACCTGGGTTATGAGACCAAGCTCTATCTGGGTCCCGGCCAGATTGTAAAGATTACCGAAAGCGGCTTTGAGGAGCTGCGCAAGCCCAACAAGAAGATGCAGATATGCTCTTTCCTGTGGGTCTATTACGGATTCCCCACCAGTTGCTATGAGGGCCGCAATGCCGAAGATGTACGCAATGAGTTGGGCCGCGTGATGGGTCGTGAGGACGATGTTGAGGTGGATGGCGCCTGCGGTATCCCCGACAGCGGTCTGGGTATGGCTGTGGGTTATGCCGAGGGGCATAAGTGCCCCTACGTGAGGGCTGTGGCCAAATATACTCCCACCTGGCCCCGTTCATTCATGCCTACCGATCAGGCCCGCCGCAACCTTGTGGCCAAGATGAAGCTGATATCCAATAAGGACATACTCAACGGCAAGCGTCTGGTGTTCTGCGATGACAGCATCGTACGCGGCACACAGCTTAAGGACAACTCGCATGATTTCTATGAGTCCGGCGTAAAGGCTGCGCACATGCGTATCTCTTGCCCGCCGCTTATTTACAGCTGCCCGTTCGTGAACTATTCGGCCAGCAAGAATGACCTGGAACTTATAACCCGCCGTATCATCAAGGATTTTGAGGGTGATAATCCCAGTCAGGAAACACTCAGGAAATACGCAACAACAGGCACACCTGAGTATGATAAGATGGTTCAGGAAATTGCAAAGCGTTTACAACTTACAACGCTCAAATTCAGTTCAATAGAAGCATTGGTTAAAGCCATTGGCCTCCCCAAGGAGCGTATATGCACACACTGCTTTGACGGCAGTTCCTTCTACACTCTGGAAGAGGAGAACAAACAGTAAAACAGTACAAAAGGGGTCTGTCCCCTTTTGTATCATAGCATTCTTTCCAGGACGGCAACCGCATGGGTTATGTCGTCCTGGAATTTTTTATGGTCTTTTAGATAGTCTGCCCGTCCACCTGACAGAAGTGACAGCAATTCCGGATTGATATGGTCGGCATAGTCGCCTATTATCATCTCTATGTCATCCTTCTGCCAATCCAGAGTGGAGTGTTCATACACTCTGAGTTTCTGGTGCATGAATGCGTAAGCGGTCTCTATGCTGTCTTTAGTTATCATAGTCTACGGGGCGGAACTGTTTCTGATCCTCACTGTAAACATATCCGGCATGGGCCAGATAGCTTTTAAGTTCATCGGGCTCACGGTCAAAATTTATGCACAAAGACTCCAGTGAGTCAAATTCCTCATCACGCAGAAGCATATTGATGCTTGATACAAGTATTGCGGGATCTTGGGGAAGGTATTCCATTATTCTGATATTAATTCTCTGAACTTGCGCATACCGTCAGTTGCCACATCCTTTATATGTACCACTCCGCTTACATGAGCAGCTGCTGCAGGATCGGGATCAATCATGTAGATCTTACAGCCCAATGGAGCATATTGATAAAGTCCTGCTGCGGGATAAACCTGCATGGACGTGCCCACAATAAGCAGTATATCTGCCCTACTCACTGCCTCGGCAGCCTTCTGCAGATTGGGAACCTGCTCCCCAAACCATACTATATGCGGACGCAATTGGGTATTATGTGGACCGCCCTTGTCACCAAGATTTATTGCTTTATAACCGATGTCATGCACATAGCGCTCACTCCACCAGTCCATATCAGTATAGGTATCCTCGGGACGAACCTTGGTCAATTCACCATGCAGATGTATTATATTGGTGCTCCCGGCACGCTCATGCAGGTTGTCCACATTTTGGGTTATCACCGTAACCTCAAAATCTTTCTCCAGCTCGGCCAGAATGGTGTGCGCCTCATTAGGCTCAACGGTTGCCAGCTGGGCTCGGCGCTCGTTGTAGAAACGCAATACACGCGCAGGATCACGATACCAGCCGTCAATGGTGGCCACAGCCTCTACAGGCTCATTGTCCCACAGGCCGTTACCGCCGCGGAATGTTGATATGCCACTCTCGGCACTTATGCCGGAGCCGCTCAAGACTACCAGTTTTTTCATTTTACTATATTCATCTCATCCAGCAGATAGCCGGCACCGCCAAACTTATCCATCATCCACAGCACATAGCGGATATCCACACAGATGCAACGCTGCAGTTCCGGCTCAAATATCACGTCACCGCTCATAGCCTCCCAGTTGCCGTCAAACGCCAGGCCGATAAGGTTACCCTGGGCATCCATCACGGGGCTGCCGGAGTTACCGCCGGTAATATCCAGATTGGTGATGAAACATGTGGGAACCTCACCGTCAGGACCTGCATACTGACCGAAGTCACGTTTCTGGTACAGTTCCTTCTGACGGGCAGGAACGCGGAATTCGTAATTGGTAGGATCCTCTTTGTCAATCACTCCCTTCATGTTGGTGTAGAAGTCATAATGCTTACCCTCCTTGGTGGTATAACCCTGCACGGTTCCGTATGTAAGGCGGCATGTGGAGTTGGCATCGGGATATGACTTGGCACCCTTGGTCCATTCCATAAGTCCGGCGGTGAAAAGATGTGATGCAGAGTCACGTAAGGCTGCAGCTTCATAAGAGTAAGACGCATTTATGCGACGGCGGGCAGCACTCAACTGTGCGTTAAGGTCTGTGGTGGGATCCATCGACAGATTCTGACCATCAAAAGAGGCAAGTCTCTCAGGACTGGTGTAAGCGCTATATATGAATATGTTGTCCACATTCAGTTTTGAAAGGTCCAGTGAATCCTTGGGGCTGGCATTATCCATGTAGAACCCGACCATCGCCTTTGTGATGTCGCGGTCCAGTGACGGGCTGTAGTTGCGGTAGAATGTCTCACGGTCCGCACTGTTCATCTGCGCAATACGAAGCAGTTCTATGTTGCCCAGACTCTCGCTGAACACGGAATTACGCAGGTTGTACTCGGTATTCTTCCTGACGTTCTCCGCAATCACATCAATTACATTTCCGTATTTGGCCTGACGCTTGGGCTTTGCGTTTACCCATGACATGAAATCGGCCTCCTTCTGACGCTGACGCCCTATGACATCAAGGTTTGCAAAACACTCCCTCATGCCCTGCCATTTCTTCCAGCCGTTGGCCGATGATGCATACTTGTTGGCATACTGCAGTCCGATGGTATCGTTTGAGCGCATTCCCTGCCACATCACATCCTGACGTACTGTACGGGCTGCTATGCGGATATCCTGCACCTCCATCATCTGCTCCAGCTGGGCAGCGGTCTGGAAACGCTGGGTACGACCGGGATAACCCATTATCATGGCAAAATCGCCCTCCTCAATACCCTTGAGAGATATGCTCAGGAACTGCTTGGGACGCAGCGGGATATTGTCCTTGCTGTAATCGGCAGGATTGCCGTCGCGGTCGGTATAGACGCGGAACATGCTGAAATCGCAGGTATGGCGCGGCCACATCCAGTTGTCGGTCTCACCTCCGAACTTACCGGCCGATGCAGGCGGAGCGCCCACAAACCTTACGTCCCGATATACCTTATTTACGATTATGTATTTCTGGTTGTCATTATAGAAACCTGTAACCTGCACCTGGCAGTCCGGAGTCTCCTTCTTTATCTTCTCCAGCAAGGCATCGGCCTTGTCCTGTTTCATCTTGGTAATATCAGTCATGCTCTGTAGGAATGTCACCGTCAGACCCGGAACCGGAATCTCCTCATCCAGGCTCATAGCCCAGTATCCGTCCTCCAGATAGTTGTGTTCCGGAGTTGACAGCCCCTGAATGCTGGAGTAGCCGCAGTGATGGTTGGTTACCAGCAGGCCCTTCTCAGAGATTATTTCGGCCGTACAACCGCCGCCGAAGTGTACCACTGCATCCTGATTCATTTTCTTTAGTGTAGGCAACATCCAAATACCCTCATCGGCCCGGACTGATGTTACGGCCAATGCCATAGCAAGTATTACAATAGCTTTCTTCATATCAATTGTTTTGTATAATTGTTGCAAATTTAGCATTTTCCCGTATCTTTACGTCTCGCTAACCTATTTCTTTCAATTGATGAGAAACCTTTTACGACATATAATATACATTCTGTCAGGTATACTCCTCCTGATGGTGCCGACCGATATCACGGCACAGAGCCGCCGTCTGCCGGAATGCAACACCTACAGTTATGTGGAACGTGACTCCACCCTGTTTCTGGATGTTTACAGGCCGGACAATCCCAGACCCGACAGAGCTGCCGTGATAACGCTTTTCGGTGGCGGGTTCTTTGCCGGAGCACGTAACAACCAACACCAGAAAGAGACCGCCCAAGCTCTTTTGCAGCGTGGTTTCACTGTTATTTCTATCGATTACCGCCTGGGATTACGTAACAAAGAGATGGTTGCCGCCAACAGCACACTGTTTAAAGCCACAGGATTGTTCCAATACTGTATTGACATTGCCGTCGAGGACTGTGCCGCAGCGGTAGCATGGGTTTGCTCCAATGCCGATATGCTGGACATCGATCCATCCAGGATAATACTGACCGGCAGCTCTGCAGGAGCAATCACGGTCCTGCAGCTGGATTACAGCCGGTCCAATTCCCTGCCTGAGGCATCGGCCCTTCCATCCGACTGGAAACCTGCAGCTGTGGTTCCCTACTCCGGCGGAATCATGTGCCGCAAACATGACCTCAAATACGCCACAGCTCCTGCACCCACAATGCTGATGCACGGCAAAAAGGACAGGATTGTCAATTACAGGAGTTTTGGAATGCCACTCTCATCAAAACTGTTCGGGGCCAAGAAAGTGGATAAGGCAATGAACCGTCAGGATATCGCACACTGGTTCATACGTTTTGACGGCATCGGACATGAAGTGGCCAACTGGCTTCCCGGCTCCATAGACCTGTTCTGCTCATTTGCAGACCTGACACTGGCTGGCCGTATAACCACCCTGGATGCCGATATGACCGACTCCAATCTGCAACCGACCCGATGGACAGACATGAACATGCTGCAGATGTACACCGGCGCCGGGCGGAGAAGATAAAACCAATAACCGTTTATTTATCTAAGCCGAGAGGTCAGGCAGCCTGGCTATCAT
>CADCLI010000149.1 GCA_902802285.1 uncultured Bacteroidales bacterium | reverse complement strand
AGTATATTGTTTAGCATCTTTTACACCTTCTATTCTTCTTATAGCATCACTATGGCCTTGGCTTACACCTTTTCCCCAAAATGTATATGTATGTCCATTTGGTAAAATAGAATTCGAATATAATCTCATAACAGAAAACATGCCAGGATCCCAACCAATTGAGATTGTTGATGTATGTTGATTATCTTATTGGGATAAGCGGCTATCATGCGGTCGCCAATGATCTGCATGTAACGCGCCAGCACGATGAAATCGATATTATTCTCCTTGAGCAGCTCCAGCATGGCAGTCTCCTGCTCAAGTTTGTTGTCCTTTGTGATGGGATATACATAATAAGGTATGCCGAACATATCGGCTACATGCTTCATGTCAGGGTGGTTGCTCACTATGAGCGGTATCTCCACGTTCCACTCACCTGCACTGTAACGTGCCAGCAGGTCAAACAGACAGTGAGACATTTTGGATACGAATATGGCCATGCGTGGCTTTGTATCGCTGAAATACAGACGGAAGTTCATGTCATACTTCCTGGCATACAGCGTACCGAAATAATCAGAGATTTTCTCCCGGGGAATAAGGAACTCGTCAATGTTCCACTCTATACGCATATTGAACACATTCTCCACATGATCTACAAACTGCGCAAGATATACCACGTTACCGCGGTTCTCGGTTATGAAATTTGTTATGTCTGCAATGATACCCGGCCTGTCGGGACAGTGTAATAATAGCGTTACTGTCATAGCTCTCGATTTTTCAAGTCGCGAAAATACACAAAAAGGAGTAATTTTATACCAATATGGCCATGAAAACGATTTACATACCATTGATTGATAAAAAAAGCATTACCTTTACATCATATTTAACGGCACATAATGGAAAACAGCGTTTACTTCAAAGACAAAGTTGCAATAGTGACCGGAGCCAGCTCCGGAATCGGACTTGCCACCGCCACATTGCTGGCCAGATACAAGGCAAAAGTGGTAATTGCAGCCAGATCCGAAGACAAACTGAATGAATTGTGCCGTGAGCTGTCGGATTATTCGGAGGTAATCAGCGTCAGGACCGATGTATCCGTAGAATCAGACTGCCGTAACCTCATACAGCAGACCGTAAACAGGTTCGGGCGGATTGACATACTGATAAACAATGCCGGAATATCCATGAGAGCCATGTTCAAAGACCTGGACCTCAGCGTCATACACCGCCTGATGGACGTAAATTTCTGGGGAACCGTCTACTGTACAAAATACGCCCTGCCCTACCTGCTTGAGACCAAAGGCTCCATAGTGGGAGTAATATCAACCGCCGGCTACAAGGGGCTGCCGGGACGTACAGGCTATTCAGCATCCAAGTTCGCCATCAACGGTTTTCTGGACACCCTGCGTTCAGAACACCTTTATGACGGGCTGCACGTCATGATATATGCTCCGGGATTCACTGCATCCAACATCCGCAAGACCGCCCTTATGGCCGATGGCAGCCAGCAGGGGGAGACCCCGCGTGAGGAAAGTAAGATGATGACATCCGAACGTGTAGCGAAGATTATGCTCAATCACATACGCAAACACTCCAGACGTGCCACTCTCACCTTTACCAGCAAACTGTTGCTTGTACTTACCAGACTCTTCCCCACCATCACGGACCATATGGAGTACTGGTACATGGCGCGTGAACCGGACTCCCCGTTCAAGAGCCGCTCCCAAATCATGAAAGAGCGAAGAAATCACCAGGCGTAATTGAAATTCAGAGTCAGGAACTCCTTGAACTGGCCGTAGCCCATCAGGTTACCGTCCTTGTCTTTTTTTCTCTTAACGCTGTCATCAAAGCGCCAGTGGCAGAAAAACTGAAGTGAGAAATACTTGGAGAGTTTATAGTCCAGGGTGTTCTCCAGGTTAACTTCCGTACTCTCGTAACTGGTATAGAACTGAGTCTTTGACGTCCATGTAAGGTCATCCATGATTTTCAGTTTCAGGTTACCGTCCAGACGGGATCCCATGGTGTACTTGAAATTCTTGCCTTTCTCAATACCGAAATTGGTGGCTATGCTGTCTACGCTTACGTACCGGCAGTTATATGAGAACGGAGACAGCAGCACGGAAAGCGTGATGTTCTTATTCTTGAACTTGGGTTTGTAGTCCATACCCAATGACAGGTTGCCGTATGCGGGAGCAAAGAATTTGGATTTCAGTTTTGTCGTGACTTTTGTATCAAACACAGGCATAAACTGGGTATATCCCTGAAACTGGGCGGAATAGTTCCAACTGCCCATTGCCCTCAGACCGAATTTTGATGTAAAACGGATCAGGTCGTCATTGGTACGGAAAGTATTCTTACCGTTGACCTCGGTAGTATAATAACCAAGTTTAAGCTCCAGTTTGTTGTCCAGGGTCGTGTTTTTCTTGGCATAGTCAGCCTCAAGGTTTATCTGGCCCAGGATTGAATGATTGCTTTCACCGCCCTTATACCAGTTGTCCGAATAGTGACTCTGCGTGTATTTGCCCTGGAAATTGCCGAAAGTCTTCCAGAAACGTTGTTTGAAACGTACCCCCTCAGGTCTCTTGTCGCCCGATGGCACCTGGTTTCCGGCTTTGGGGTCCTTAAGGCGTATTCCACTGATCATGGCATCGGATATGGGAATTACGCCCGGAACATCCATCAGTTCCTCCTCGGTCATCTTAACCAGTTCGGGATGCTCCAGATATATCCTTACCAGAGTCTCGTCAATCATCTTGGCAAGAGTGCGTTCATTGGCATCATCAAAGGACTCCAACGGAAGCAGACTGTCCTGTTCTGCATTGTCCTGAATCTGCGGTGCAATTGCATCCGATACAGCCGACCCGTACAGAACAAGCGGCATGAATAACTTGAAAAATAGAGGATTGTCCGAAATGTCTTCAAGCGAAAAGTCAACACCGTCATCGATATCAATAGAGTCGGGAATGGATGTCAGAGCTTCAGGAAAGGACAACACCCCAGGAAACGATCCCGAAACGGAATCTGAAACTTCCTGAGTAAGGGCCGTAATTGACAATGACATCGATGCGATGAATGCAAATATCTTTTTCATAAGTCTTCACGCACTGACAACTGCAAAAATACAATAAAAACCATTCAGATAAGTATCTTCTGTTTAAAAGGTGTCCATTTTTTATGTAATTTCGCAACCCGTAAACAGAAAAAATAATTTTCACAGTGGATAGAAGATCATTCATAGGCCTGTCTATTATCAGTATAATAGTAATTCTGGCATTGCTTTGGGGCAATAACAGCCAGAAGAAAAATGCACCTGCCCAAGCACGTTATGAACAGAAACTTGAATCTTCAGGAACTGCCTCTGAAGACCCCAATCCGTCAGATCAAGAGACCGGTTCGAGTGTAACATCATCCAGGCTGGACTCCCTTTCTCCGCTTTTCCCGGCCATGAACGGTACTCAAAGTGTGACCGTACTGGATAACGGACTTGTCAGGATAGGCATATCATCGCAAGGCGCCTCCCCCTGTTTCGCTCAATTGAGTTCCTATAATGACCAGCAGGGAAACAACGTCACGCTTTTCAGCAGCGATGAGATCAGCCTCAACTTCAAGATAGACGGCAAAAACCAGAACATACAGAGCAGAAACCTGTTCTTTGAGACAATCAGTAACGGGACAAACTCCGTCATAATGCGTCTCAACACAAACGGATACGGCTATATGGATTTCACATATACCCTGCTCCCTGAAAGTTATATGCTCAACCTGGACATAAAGGCCACGGGTATGGACAATTTCTTTCCATCCGATCTGAGCACACTGGCTGTTGACTGGATTCAGAACCTTCGCCAGCAGGAGAAGGGATTCGAGTTCGAGCAGCGATACACCACTCTCACCTACAAGCGCAATGACAAGGTGAAGGCTAAGGTGTTCGGCATTGCTCCGGCTACAAAGAAATCCACCGGACGGGGAACATCAAAGAAT
>CADCLI010000148.1 GCA_902802285.1 uncultured Bacteroidales bacterium | reverse complement strand
ATGACCATCAATATGGCAGTGGAGTTCTTTGAGAACGTTCCTACCATTCTGAACAAGATAAAGGTTTTGCAGGATGTTGGTCTGGGTTATCTCAAACTCGGCCAGCCGTCTACCACCATATCGGGTGGTGAAAGCCAGCGCGTAAAACTGGCCACAGAGTTGGCTAAACGTGATACCGGCAAGACCCTCTACATACTGGACGAGCCTACCACAGGCCTGCACTTTGAGGATATCCGCGTCCTGATGGGTGTGCTCAACCGCCTGGTTGACAAGGGCAACACGGTAATCGTAATCGAGCACAACATGGACGTGATCAAGCAGGCCGACTGGATCATCGACATCGGCCCCGAAGGCGGTCGCGGCGGCGGCATGATTGTGGCTCAGGGCACTCCCGAGCAGGTAGCCGCCTCCGGCAAAGGCTACACCTCCCGTTTCCTCTCCGAGGAGCTCTCCCGCTAAAATGATACAATTGGGGACAGTCCCCTTTTGTATCATTTTGGGAAAATAGTACAAAAGGGGACTGTCCCCAATTGTATCATTTTACCTTGAGGGTTTCGGTTCCGTTAGCACCCTGGAGGGTGATGTTGTAGATGCCGGAGCCGGAATCGGGCCGGGGAAAGGAGAGGGATTCCGATGCCTGGGCTGTGCCGATAAGACGGCCGTCCATACCTGTAACTGATACTTTCTCACCGGATTTTGCATCGGACACCATTACGTTGATTGCCTGGTCCGTGCTGCTTACGCTCATGCGTGTGCTTACTCTGCCGATTGCCTGAACCGAGCTTGTCTTGGGATTGATAAGGTACATACCGCAATGATATTCCGTGCGGTAATCATCTTTGCGTCCGATCAGCTCCAGGGTTGACATGTAGAGCATTCCGTCTATTTTGGCAATGTAATATCCTGTTAGTTCCATAGTGAACTGGCCGTTTTGCTCGCTGTCCGGCATTTTGCAATAAGCCAGTTCGGTTCCGTCCTGATTCATGATCTTAAATCCCTTGATGACCTTGATTCTTGTAATATGGCGATAGGTCATATCGTCTTTAGTAGATTCCGAACCCTGGTCCGGAGTATCAAGGAAGTCCACATCGGCCACAATGTACTCCCACTTGTCATCGGAGTTGAAAAGGTTCTGGCTTATCATAACCTTTGATGTGGGGTAATATGAGTTGTCCACGTCACGATATTCAAAACTGAGCAGGGTGGGCTCATATCCGGAATCGGAATTATCGGAGAAATCAAACTCCCAGTCGGTGCCGTTGGCGGATTTCTGCCAATAGTTGCTGGCTGTCTCAGAGTTGTCGATTTTTACCGATGCCTTTACATCCGATTGGCTCCGGGCAACCATAAGTTCCGCCTGAGTCCTTTTGTCGTGGAAATCATAAACAGCCATATAGGCCACGCCGTCATTGGCCAGTTCCTTGGGAATGGGCTCAAATCCGCCGCTGCTCATACGGTCAGTCATAATTACATTCTGTGAACGGGCCGGCATGCATAATGCCAGCAACGCCATAACAGTCAAAGTAGTTTTTCTCATAATTCAAATTATTGGTTACGGCAAAAGTATCCATATGTCTGATTTGGGGTGTGGTGGAATCCGCCACATCGCATGAGGTGAAGTTATGGTTGTCCTGTAAAAATCATTGACTATCTTAGCAGACTCTAATATGTATATGCGCAGATTCGTTTTGACATTCCTGATATTGCTTTTGGCCTGCGGAATGCTGCCGGTCAGGGGTGCTTCGCCGCGTTTCATGAATTATACATCGGCCGATGGTCTTAGTTCCAACACCGTCCTCTCCATGCTGCAGGACCGTGACGGCCTGATATGGATAGGTACCACAAACGGTTTGAACAGGTTTGACGGTTGTACATTCAAGGTTTACAAACGGTCCGATGGCTTATCGGATAACCAGATCAATGCCCTTGAGACCGATAATGACGGCCGATTGTGGATAGGAACATCCGCCGGACTGTGTCTGATGGAGGGGCAGGAGATAAAGGTGTGCCGCGCGGACGGTTATGTAAGGGCGCTTATTTGTGATAATGATGGTTTTCTGTGGGTGACATACAATGACTGGAGAATAGAGAAGATTAACATATCCCATGAGTCATTCCCGGTTGTGGCCCGGTCAACATACGGTACTGGTCTTGTTGAAGGGGATTACTATTACAACCAGTTGTATGCCGATGCCCGGGGCGATATCTGGATAGGCGGACGTCTGGTAGCCGGAAAGAAGGTTATTGACAGACAGACGGCGCAGTTGCAGGAATATGAAGGGAGCGGGTGTATAGGCAGCTTTGCTCCCGGCAGGAATGCCGGGCTGATAGGGTTCAATGACTTTACAACGATGCTGATGGCGTTTGACGGCACCAGGTTCGTGAACATCGGCCCTATGCCAATAGCGCACTGCCGCCTTCTCAGAGACAGTCAGGGGCGCCTTTGGGCTGCGGGATATAGCGGAATTGCGATAGTTGATGAGGATGATCCCATAAAGAGTGATGTATTCAGGCACGATTCATCTGATCCATATTCACCCGGACCTTCTGAGTTTTACTGCGTGCTTGAGGACAGACAGGGAAACTTATGGTTCGGCGGCGACAAAGGTGTGGCGGTATATACGCGTCTTATAAATATGGTTGAGAACCACCTTCAGGGTGATAACATAACCGCATTGCTGGAGGCACGTAACGGCCGGATGTGGGTAGGCACCAAAGAGGACAACATAACCAGCCTTTATGAGGACAGCCAAGGGTGCATATATACCGGATACTGGGAATTCGGCAAGGGGTTTGACCGGTATGATCCCGCCACCGGAGTTACGCGCCGGTATGTGTTGCGTGGTGAGATACTGTCCCTTCAGGATAAGGTCTATTCGGGTGACCTGATTGGCGCCAACTGGTATAACGGGTTCCTGGAGGACAGCCGAGGCAACCTGTGGTGCATTACATGGGAGGGTTACGGAATCAATCTGTTTGACCGCACCAAAGGGGAGTTCATGCCTCCCCTGTGGCTCAGTCCTTTCAAAAGACCAACTCCCGATGTGGACAAACCGGAGTATGTAAGTTCCCGTCTGGGCAGTTGCGCCATCGAGGACAGCAAGGGCAGGCTCTATTACGGAACGACCTTTGCCGGACTGAACATAATAGACCCCGATACCAGGCTGGTAAGGAAATTCATTACCGATGACAACATAACCGATATGGCCCTTGTGGCCGATGACCGCGTGTATGCAGGCACTCATCGCGGGCTTTTTGTACTCAGTGACGGTGACAGCACCGGCTGGATGGCCGACGGCATGAAGATAAACAGCGTTGAGGCAGACCGTAACGGACGCATCTGGGCCGGTACCGATGAGGGCCTGATTTTTATAGATACTGACTCTACCTGCGGAAAGGTTCCGGCGTGGACAGGTATATCGCAGGATATATTCAGCGAAAGGGTCTCATGCCCGCTTCAGGATGGCTGCCTGGCATTCGGCGGCAGTTCGGGGTATGACACATTCAACCCCGATACGCTGATTGCCGCATCCTCCGGTATGCATCTCAGAATATGTGATTTTACTCTTGAAGGCGGACATCTGCAGCTGTCATTCTCAGTTACGGATATTCCTGTGGGCCGACATGTTGAATACAGGTACAAGCTTGAAGGACATGATACTGAGTGGATCCCGGCCACATGGCAGCAGGCCAAAGTCAATTACTCCGGACTTGCTCCAGGCCGATACACGCTCAAGATAGGGTGCACGGATATTTTTGGCCGATGGGAGCACGGAGACGAACTCTTGATTCCCATAGTCATCCGGCCTCCGTTGCTGCTCAGATGGCCTTTCATCATACTCTATCTGTTGGTTGCCGGAACCCTTCTGTGGCTGTTCGTATGGCTCAGGGAACGTAATCTGAGGATTGAGAAGGCAAGACTAGAAGAGGCGGTGAACATCAAGACATCGGAACTCAGCTTCGCAGTTATCGGCCCATATTGATACGCTTGATCATGAATCACTCAAGAGAGGAGTAGATACGCTGCGTGATGTCTCCAACAGCACGCGGGATATGCTTGAGGACCTGCTGCTTTGGGCTGTCAGTCAGAATGATATGATCAAGGCCGAGATCCGGCAGTTTGCGCTGGATGAGATAATTGACCGTTCGCTGTCAAATGTCAGTGACCGTGCCAGAACCAAAGGTGTTGGCATAGAGAAACAGATGCCGGACGGCCTGATGGTGTCATGTGACCGCCAGCTGCTGGTAACGGTACTCCGTAATATTCTGGAGAATGCGGTCAAGTACTCATATCCGGGCGGAACGATAACGGTTCAGGTGGTGGATACTGAACGGGTTACGGAGATATCGGTCAATGACCAGGGGCCCGGAATCAGTCAGGATAAGATGGATGACCTTTTCAGGATAGACAAGATGCATTCTACCGAAGGCACCCAGGGCGAGAAAGGCACGGGACTGGGACTGATCATCTCACGTGAACTCTTGCTCAGGATGGGTGCGGGGATATCGGTCAGGAATCTTCCGCAAGGGGGATGCTCGTTTACTGTAACACTTAATAAACAATGATATGGCTCAGACAAAGAAGATACTTCTGGTAGATGACTCGCAGATTTTCCTGATGGGACTCAGGATGGCGTTCCAGGCTGCGGATTGGGTGGATGGGATATTTGAGGCTCGTAACTCCGACCAAGCCCTGAAGATGCTGGAGCAGAATGACGACATAAGCCTGGCAATAATTGACGTCTGCCTTGAAAAGAGAGCCGACGGACTGGAGCTGATACGTCATATCAAGGATAAGCATCCGGTTGTAAAGACGCTTGTGCTGTCGCAGTACAAGAATCCGGATTTTATCTGCAGGGCCATTGTATCGGGTGCATATGCGTATATCGCCAAGGATTCCGAGGCCGATGTCATTGTGTCGGCATCAAAGAATGTGGCCGATGGCTGCTGCATATTCTTTGGCGATAATGTCTTATCAAAATCATACATCATCGCAACGATGGGTTTTTTCATGATCAACTCCTTGTCATACACATTCGTCATGCCAGGGAAGCGTGGGCCATAAGGCACGTTAGGTCCCCAGAGAGGATTACCGCACATAAAATTAATATGGTCAGTCAGCACCATCAGGTCGCCCACCTTGAAA
>CADCLI010000147.1 GCA_902802285.1 uncultured Bacteroidales bacterium | reverse complement strand
ACGGTAACTATTACTCAGACTATTACATAGACGGAAAGCCGCTCAGCACATTCGCACAACTCAAGGCAGACAAGACAATCCTGATCAGAGAGAATTTCACATCCCAGTTCAAAGCCGGCATTGAATGGGCCTATGATGTCAACAAAGGAGAAGGATTGGTGTTTGACCCCACACTGCCCCCTGTTATAAGTGACATTGAGACGGTTCGTCCGCGTCCATACACTGACATTCCTGCAATGAACACCGTTTCCGGTTTCTTTGAGAACAAGACAATCGCTCCCATAGGTACTACCAGACTGACGGCTCAGGTTGGCGCAAGGGCATCCAGACTGGCCATTGACCGCAACTATCTGGATAGGAGTCCTATCGTCACTGTCGATCCCCGAATCAATATGGAGTGGAGTATCCTCAATAAGAATAACAACAATTTCATAGACAACCTGAGCATAAACGGTGGTTGGGGTATAACCTCCAAGTTGCCACCCCTGGCTTACCTCTATCCGGACAAGGCATACTTTGACCAGTTGTCTTACAGCAGGATGAACAATCCTTTCTATGCCATACTGACAACTGATATCGTAAACAATACCGGCAATGTAAATATCAAGCCTTCTACCGGACACAAGGCAGAAGCCGGTTTCAGTTTTGAAAAGGGCAAGATAAACGGAATGGTTACCTTCTTCTATGAAAAGTATACCGATGAGTTCAACTACCGAAACGTAGTATTTACCCAGACTTTCAACAAATACAACTACACCTACCCCGCCGGTACAAGCAGGATAACCGGTTACGACACAGACAGCCATGAACTGACAGTGGTCTATAAGGACGGCGACACAGACAAGACGACACAGATTACCCCTTCAAGCATGAAGACAGACTCTATGTTCGTTTCATACTCTTCACCGATGAACAGCGCCGTAACCACCAAGAAAGGTATTGAGTACAGCATCAACTTCGGTCAGATTCCGGCCATCCGCACATCGCTTGTGGTAGACGGTGCATGGTACTGGATACGCCATCGTAATGAGATGAACTCATGGTCTATAATGAACAACGTCAACGGACAGTTTTATCCTTATGCAGTTCTGTATCCCGGTGGCGGCGGTTCCATAACAGAGAGAATCAACACTAATTTCAGGTTTATAACCCACATCCCTGAAGTAAAGATGATATTCTCCACCACAGCCCAGGTTGTATGGATGGAGGCTGACCAGACTTTCCGCATAGATGAAAACGGCAACGACATCTGGTACAAGAGTCAGCAGTTTGATGGCAAGGAATGCCTTGCCTTGGATCCTGTAGGCTATATGGATCACTCAGGCAACTACTATGAATGGGATGTCAAATACCGTAACAAGAGTTACAGGAATGCCGGAAACCTGAGACAGGATCAGTATGACATGATAACCACATATAACCAGCTGGGTTATTTTGACCGTGAAGTTTATCCCGGACATGTGATATTCAATTTCCGTCTCACCAAGGAGTTCGGCAAGAACTTTGAGATATCGTTCATGGCCAATAACCTGTTCAACACCCGCAAGATATACCGCAGCACCATTACAGGCGGCTACAGTTCACTTGCCATCAGCCAGTATTTCGGTGCCGAACTGAAACTTAAACTGTAAAGAAGATGATCTTTTTATATTAACCAACTATTTATCAAAACAATGAAGAAAATTTTATTTTTGAGCAGTCTGCTTTGTGCAGCACTTTGCTTCACTACATCATGTGAAGATGATGAAGTGGCCAAGAAGTATCAGGTGACAGTCTCTGTCTCTGCAGACGGAGCTGCCATTGATTCGCTTCAGGATTTCCAGGTTAAGGTTCTCAATGCCAGCGGCAACGAGATGTCAGCAACTGAGGGTGACAATCAGTTTGTCAAGACATACAAACTGGTAGCCGGAAACTACACTGTTTCAGGTTTTGCATCAAACGATGAGTTCAATTTCATCGCAGAGAAGAAGATTATCGTTGCTGATCTTGATCAGACTGTTGACCTGGTTCTTGAGCCTGCTCCCAAGGTAAAAGGAGGTATCATATTCAAGGAACTTTACTACACCGGAGTACCCTCCTACTATTTCAAGGACGGTTTCTATGAGTTGGTCAACAACTCTGATGAGGTTATGTATCTGGACGGAATCATATTCACCGAGATACAGCGCGGTTATGGTACAACAGCCTCAACATGGATGGATTCACTCGGCAATATCCCCTCAGATTTCTATCCTCTTGACGGTTATGTAATGCAGTTCCCCGGCAACGGCACAGAATATCCCGTACAGCCCGGTCAGAGCGTTGTGATTGCAGCTCAGGCTTACAACCACGGAACTGAAGCAGACTCAACCAAGATGGCCCGTAAACTTACCGATGCTGATCAGCCTTCACCCGCAGGTGACCTCAGCACCGCCGACTGGGAGCTCCACCTTCCTGCCAAGGCAAATGTCAACTATGAGAATCCTATGGGCATCGCACTGGCCAAACTCCCCGAGGGTTATGCAGATGCCGAGGCTTTCGTAAACGATTCAACCAACTATAATTCAATCAACGGAGGCAAGCCTGTTCTCTGCCTGCCCAGAAACTGCATCATCGATGCTGTTGATATCCAGCGCGCCAACGAGACTCAGATCGTAAAGGTATTCTGGCCTTCTGAGGATGCCGGTTACACCTATCCTACAGGTGCCGACGCTTCAGATCCCGACTATGCAGTTGACTTTGACAGCTGGGTAAGCCCTGCTTATTCAGGCAAGAGCATTCGCAGAAAGTGCATAATGGTTACCAGTGACGGTCGTGCATACTTCAAGGATACAAACAACTCAACAGAGGACTTCATCCTTGGCGGTCAGACCGCAGTTGTACGCAGACTGTTCACACAGCCTGACTGATTCAATTTAATTGGCCGGGTGGCGGAAACTTTCCGCCACCCCACCGATTAATCTTTTTCACAACATAACAAATCAACATCTTTAATCAACAATTATGAAGAGTAAGTTCCTTTTGACAATACTTTCAGTCGTAACAGTATCGGCAGTTACAACTGCCCAGACAAAATCGGAGGTCAGTGAAAGTCAGCCCAATACAGTTGACTATGAGCAGGAACTGTATCTTCAGAACATACTCTATGGATCATCAAACCCTGTATCCATAGCCAATAACCCTTATACCGTAATTAACAGCTTTGACGGCTCTTACAGCCGCGTCAAAGGCGATTTCAAGCCTATTGACGGTGCCGGAAATGCCAATCTGATGGATTTCAACATATACGGCGCCAAGAAACTCAAAAAGATAAGTTTTGAGGGTACGCTCCAGTACAGCGTTCATGAACTCAACAAATCCCGTTGGGGAAACACAGTCCTGTTATCCCCAAAGAACCCGTTCATAATAGCGGACTCGCTGGTTTATGACTCCGTTCCCAATAACCACGACCGCGAGATATTCAACCTTAACGGAGGTTTTGCATGGCAGACTACAGACCGTCTCACTCTCGGATTAAGGGCCAACTACAAGGTTGGCAGCAAGGCAGACCAGTCTGACCCCCGTTTTGAGTCACACGCCGCCAGGGTTACGGTTAACCCCGGTGCACAGTATAAGATGGGCTCTTTCGCTTTAGGCCTTTCAGGCAGTTACGAGACCTATCATGAGTTAATAAGAATGACCGTGCAGGACAATCTGCTGGATCCTGCCCATGACATAATATTCCTGTTCAACGAACTGGGAAACTACACAATCATGAATGTCACCGGATACAACCGTTTATACAACGGAACCAAGTATTCCGGCGCCCTTCAGGTTGTATACAGCGGCTCATCATTGGCAAATTTCCTTGAGGTGGAGTTTGTCAGCAACAAGGAAGAGGCTATAGACGGCGGCACAAGTTACCGTAAACTGGGTGGCGAGAATACAAATACAACACTCAATTTCACAGACCGTCTGCAGTTCAGAAGCGCTTCCATGCAGCACAAGATAGGCATCAGCGCATCGATGCTTAATGAGAAGGCCAAATTCTTCAAGCAGAACGCCAGACATGACAACTTCGGTATGGAGGTTTGGGATGTGGTATCGGCCGAAATCACACAGAAGGAGAAAGACCTGAAGGCAGACCTCTCCTACCGTCTGGATATGCTCAAGGATGGAGAGTCCCATCTTACGGCTATCGTAAAAGGTGGAATAGACAAGGTTACCGTCAATGAGTATCCAGATGAATATTTTGCCAAGTATTCCCTTATGAATGCAGGCGTTGACCTTACCAAGCGTTTTGATGCCGGCAATTACCGTTTTGCCGTATCCGCCAACGGTACCTACTGCAAGGCTCTGGATGCACTTGAATATGAACTTCCCACAGAGAATGCCGGTAAGAGGAGATTCACAAACAACTACTTTGTACCCAAATACCAGTATTTCGGGGCTGAGTATATCTCTTACGGAGTATCAGCCAGCGCTGCATACCGTATACGCAACAGACAGCTGGTAAAACTTACCGCCGGTTATTCGTTTGCAGACTATAAGGGAGAATACAGCCGTTTTGACAACCGTTCCAACCTGTTCGTCAAACTGGCCTACACTCTCTGAGCACTTAGCGGAATCATAACATAATTAATATATATGAAAAGAGTTATCATAATTCTTTTAGCTGCCGTATTGGTGGCATCCTGTTCAAAGCAGCAGACTCCCGGTTTTGCCATAGTAATAGACCAAGAGAGTTATACTCAAGCCAAGACCGAGATTGACGGATATCAGCAGTTGGTAGAGAGCCGCGGCCTCCACCCTATTCTGGTCATAGACCGTTGGGGTATTCCCGACAGCATCAGGGCTGAACTCATAAGGCTCTACAACGCCAAGAATTATCCCATTGAGGGCTGTGTATTCATTGGTGATATCCCTATTGCCCGTACACGTGACGCACAGCATATGACCACCGCGTTCAAGATGGATCAGGACGGCCAGTTTGACCGCACGGAATTTACCGTAGCATCGGACCGTTTCTATGACTCCTTTGACCTTGAGTGGGATTTCCTGGACCGCGACAAGGACCGGCCGGAGTATTTCTATTATCATCTGCGTTCGGACTGCCCGCAGCAGTTGCGCCCCACCATCTACAGCGCACGTATCATGCCGCGTACCAATGACCTGGGTAACAAGTATGACAAGCTGCGCCGTTACATGCAACGTGTAAACAAGGCCGATGAGAACAACAATCCCCTGGACCGCATGTTCTACTTCAGCGGTTACGGATACGTATCGGAGTCTGTCGATGCAAGAATAGATGAGAAGGCAGAGCATTATGACCATTTCCCATGGATGAGGGGCCAGAAGGCCACTATTACATATCTTGACTATAAGCGTGATGCGTTTGTAAAGAAGCGCTTTATGACCGAACTCCAGATGCCGGAGTATGACTGGGCAGTACCCCATCACCACGGCAGTCCCGACATTGAGCATCTCAGCGACATGCCGGTAGGTACAGACTATTACGAGGCCATTGACTGGATTAAGGAGTACATACTGTCACAGGTTGCCAAAGGCAAGGCAAAGGGCCGTACCATGGACCAGATAAAGAAATCCATCAACAGCGCTTATGAATGCACTTTCCCCGACGAGTGGTTCCAGGGTGAGCCATCATACAACTTTGAAAAGGAACGTAATCTCTATTATGAGGATTTCAAGGATTTCCACCCGCAGGTACGCATGATAACCCTGGACGGCTGCTACAACGGATCGTTCCATCAGGATGAAAGCATTCAGGAAGGCTATCTGTTTGGTGAGGGCAACGGTACTCTTGTGGTTATGGGCAATACCGTCAACGTACTGCAGAACAAGTGGGTATGTCACTATATAGGTATAGTTGGCCTGGGGGCACGCGTAGGCAACATGGCCAAATACGGAGCATACCTTGAGGCCCATGTATTTGGTGATCCCACATTCGCCTTCACGCCCGGTGCCGACCCGGGATTCGACATCAATCAGGCTCTTCTCAATGATGACCCCGCTTTCTGGAAGAAACAGCTTGACAGTGAGTTCACTGCCGTGCAGATAATGGCAATGGACAAACTGGCCAACAGCGGCGGAAACTACTCAGACCTGATATTCAACAAGTTCTGCAATTCAAAGTCAGGTATCGTGCGTCAGGCTGCCCTTGAGGAACTAAAGAAATACCGTGATGACAACTATGTGAATGCCATCATCCTGGGTCTTAACGATGCTCATGAGATGACTCAGCGCTTTGCTGTCATCCAGGCCGGAGATTGTGGAGACAGCCGTGTAATCCCGCCTCTGGTTAAACTCTACTGCGCCAATACCCTGCCCGAGCGGGTTGCGTATGAGATAACCGGAAGCATACAGATACTTGACTCTACCCTTGTCATGAAGGCTTTTGACGAGTATTTCCCCACCCTTACCTGCTACAATGACGCCAAGACCGTTTACGATACCAAACGCAAGGCCCTGCTGCGCACGTGCACACGGCAGATAAATAATGTGGAGAGTACCATATTCAACCCGGATGAGGATCCGTATGACCGCAAGATGACGCTGCGCACAACCCGCGATTACCTCATGGACACGCCCGGCTTCAGCCTGTTCGAGCTGGAGCTGATGGACCCAAGGGAGATGCCGGCGCTGGTACCCGAGTTTGG
>CADCLI010000146.1 GCA_902802285.1 uncultured Bacteroidales bacterium | reverse complement strand
CGCAACAACAAGGGCCTCGTGACCCTGGACACCCCGGAGAACGCCAAGCGCAAGATTGACGGCACCAAAGAGAGCCTCAGTGAGGTCATCGGCCTTATAAAGCAGCGTGCGCAGGGTAATTATGACAAGTTGCGCGGCAGCAAGACATTCCTCAAATCCAATATCCTAAAGCCCCTGTTCTACGGTCTGCTCATAACCGACCGCAAGTTCCGGGTATCGGACGCCTGTATAGGCTGCGGCATCTGTGCCAAAAACTGCCCCCTGCAGAACATCACAATAGAGAATGACCGCCCCAAATGGAACGGTCATTGCACCAATTGCATGAGTTGCTACCACCGATGCCCCAAGAACGCCATCAACTTTGGCACCGCCACCCGGGGCAAAGGTCAGTATTACTTCAAACAGGAGGAATGATTGTCATAATCAGTTCATTCTGAAAGTAACCGGAACAGTGTATTTCACGCATACAGCCTCACCTCTCTGCTTTCCGGGAGTCCAGGCCGGCATAGAACTTACCACCCTTAATGCCTCAACATCAAGTTCAACGCCTTCGGGGCCTGCGCTCTTTACAACCGCCGGGTCAACTATCTTACCATCCTTATTGATCACAAAAGTAACAAACACGCGACCCTGAATATTGTTTTCCTTACATCTCTCAGGATATTGTAAATTACTTCTCAGGTATTCCAGCAGAGCCTCTTCTCCACCCGGAAACTCAGGCATTTCCTCCACTACCGTAAACAACTCATCAGTTGAATCGGCCTCCCCAATTTCATATTCTTCAATATCCCAATAAACATCGGTAGGGGGTGCATCCTTCGTATTCACATCCATTTCAGTGTTTGTATCCTGTTTGCAGGCCGATGCAACTATAACTGACAATGCCACTACGGGCAACATGAGCAACACTCTTAAGCGTGCCCAGGGATTTGTTGAATGTCTGTTCATCATAACGATTCTTTTTTGGGTTGAACAATTTGAAAAATTATTTGTGGTTGTCGCAAAACTGCCCTGCAGTGCAGCACGGACAAGACAAATCTGATAACGGCGGCCGTCAAAGCCATCCTCCAGGACCTGCGCATCGGCCTCAAATTCATGAACCTCCAGCAGGCTGCGGCGCAGCATCCAGGCGGCGGGGTTGAACCACTGCACTGCGCAGAACAGCTGGGCCAGGATAAGGTCAAAAGAGTGGTGATGGTGCACGTGCGCCTGCTCATGGGCAATTATCATGGCACCGTTTGACTCATAATCCTTACGTGAAATAACTATGCAGTTACGCCAGCTGAACGGAGCGTAGTTGCGCTCGGTTATAACCAGACGGGACCCGTCGGCCAGCATCCTGGAACGACGGTGACATATGATCTCTGAGCTCAGTATGCCGAATGCAATTCTGAGCAGACAGAATATCAACCCGGCCAGATAGACAACCGTAATTACCGATAACATACTTATGCTGCTGCCGGACTCCGTTGCCTGCACGTGATTTACGCCCATTGTACCATCGGCATAAACCATAATCTCGCCCAGCATATAATTAATAGGTGCCGATGCCCTGCTGCTGATGCTCTGGAAATGCATCACCGGTACTACAGCTGCCAGTGCCAGGGTTGCCAGCAGCACAAAACGGTTGAATCCGTGGAATGTGGTACGGCTCAGAGTGAGGCGGTAAACGGTCACCATCAAGGCAAGCGATATGGCGGATACTATAAGGTAAATCATGACTTTGCGGTTTCAAGCATGTTCAACATATCAATAAGTTCACGTACATCGGAATCACTCAGACCCGATTCCATAATAAAGGTGTTGACCATAGAGCGGGCGGAGCCGTTAAAGAGCTTGTCCTTCATCTCGGTCAGGGTCCATCGGGTGTACTCCCCTTTCTCAACCAACGGATAGTAGATGTGCTTACGTCCCTCTTCCTGATACGATATGAATTCCTTCTTTTCAAGAATACGCAGGAACGTAAGTATTGTATTATAGGCCGGCTTGGGTTCAGGCAGGAATCCCACCACGTCATCGACACTGCAATGCCTGTGCTCCCAGAGCACGCTCATTACCATCTGTTCTTTCTCGGTCAATGCTTTCATCACTAACTAAAGTTTTAGTTGACACAGCAAAGAAAAGTCCTCGGCGCCCTTTACGCAAGCAAATCCATCAGAAATTCTGCAATTATGCAGGACTTTAACCTAAACTTTTAGTTGTTAACAAACGCGCCCCCATCACGCGCCCCTGACCTAAGGGAGCTAGAACGCACGTAGGGCCATTTTTCTCCCTAAGGTGAGTAGGAAATACGCTCGTACCTGCGTTGGCCCCCGACCTTAGGGAACCAGAACGCACGTACAGCCATTTCTCTCCCTAAGGTGAGTGAAGAGTGGCGCTTTGCCAAAGTGTCCCACAGTCACCCCCGCGAGAGCGCTCTCTGGGGCCGATGAGTGTGGGACACACCCCCATTTTAGGGGGTATGTAACACAGCAACCCCCTCCACAGAGCGTGTGGAAGGGGTTGGTGTGGGACATTTTGGCGAGAGACGCCAGAGGTGCTCAGAGTACCTCGAAGTCAAGTGACTGCAGGTCCTTGTCGGCCGATGAAGAGCCGTACAGCAGTTTGTAGTGACCGCTGAAGGTTGAAACCTCGTCAATCTTCTCGTCGTAGTACTGGAATGACTTGCCGGTCAGGGTGATGACGGCGTTGCCGGTCTCACCAGCCTTAAGTGTTACGCGCTGGAATCCCTGCAGACCCTTGATAGGAGCGGCGGGGTTGTCCAGACTCTTTACGTAAACCTGAACAATCTCGGTACCCTCACGCTTGCCGGTGTTGGTAACCGGGATGGTGATGGTAACGCTGCCGTTCTTCTTCATCGATGCCTTTGACAGGGTAGCCTGACCGTACTTGTAAGTGGTGTAGCTCAGACCGTAACCGAACGGATAGAGAGGCTCGCCCTTGAAGTAACGGTATGTGCGGTTCTCCATTGAGTAATCTGTGAACTCGGGCAGCTGATCGGTGCTCTTGTAGAATGTAACGGGCAGCTTGGCGCTGGGGTTGCAGTCACCGTTCAGGATCTCTGCAAGAGCCTGGGCACCGCCCTGACCGGGATACCATGCCTGGATGAGAGCATCAAACTGATCCTCGAGTGAGCCGAATCCCATGCATGAACCTGCGCAGTCAACAAAGATAGTCGGCTTGCCGGTAGCGTGCATGGCACGGATAAGACGCTGCTGAACGGCAGGAATCTCGATATCGGGCTTGTCACCACCCTCACCCTCCATAGAAGGAGTGATACCACCTATTATAATAATAGCATCAACATTCTGGGCAACCAGCTTGTCGGCCAGGTCTGTGAACTCGGCAATCTTCTGCACGCAGAACTGAGCGTTCAGACGGGCAAAGTTACCGGTTGCGTGGGTATATTCAATCTTTATGTCATAGGTCTGGCCCTTGGTAACCTTGAATGACTTCATCTGCTGCATTCCGCCACGGCCGCCAAAGCCGCCGAAACCGCCGCCGAATCCTCCGAATCCGCCACGGCCACCGCCCTGACCTGCCTTAGCCTCCTCAACAAGACGGCCGTTTACATAGAGCTTGTAGCCGTTGTCAGAACTGATGTTGTAGCTCATGTCACCGGTGAAGGGAGCAACCAGTTTTCCGGTCAGACGGGCAGAGATATTGTCAGACTGATCCAAGCCCTCTACAAAGTTGTAGGCACCGAAGTTGCTGAAGTTAGCCTCTGTATAGTTACCGGTAACAGCGGGAGCGCCGCTGAAGTTGGTGTTCTTCCAGAACTCACCCTTGAGGCCCTTGCCACCGTTAATGTCCTGAGTGTAGTAAGTTGTATAGTACTCGTTGCGGATTTCGCAGGCGCGGTCATAAACAATCTCGGTGTTGGGGAAGTACTTCTTTATGCCGTCCAGCAGAGAGCGTGAATGCTCCTGCGTGGGGCTGCCGCCGTACTCACCGTTCATCATGCCCTTGTCATTAGCGTTAGGACCTACAACAGCCAGTTTCTTGATGTTCTTGTTAAGAGGCAGAACACCGTTGTTCTTGAGCAGAACCATTGACTGGCGTGCAGCCTCGACTGCCAGCTGGTCATTCTTCTCGCTGCTTATTACGTCCTCTCCTAAATTGGCCCAAGGCAGCATCTCGGCTGGATCGAACATACCCAGCTCAAAGCGGCCCTTAAGAACGCGGCGAAGAGCTACGTCAATATCGGCCTCGTTAATCTTACCGTCCTCAAGACCCTTGGTGAGTGACATGAATGACTTACCGCACTCCAGGTCTGTACCTGACAGGACTGCGTCGACCGATGCACTCTCTGCATCCGGGTGTGTGCCGTGCTGGTTGCGGTTGTAGAAGTTGTTGAT
>CADCLI010000145.1 GCA_902802285.1 uncultured Bacteroidales bacterium | reverse complement strand
GTCTGTGACCGCTTTTATGGAATCATTCATGTTGATGACCGTATTGGGGTCAACTGTTACCTGTAGAAAAGTCATAAACAATATCTGTTAGTTGTGTAAAAATATAAATAATTCCGCTAAATACGTTACTTTTGAGCCGATATGAGAAAAACAACGTTAATTATACTCGCAATTGCAGCACTTTGCTCATGTTCCAGAGGTGTCAGGAAAGATCTGGAACAGGTCGAACGGATATTTGAAACCGATCCGGTAGAAGCCGGAAGGATACTTGATGGTATTGATCCAGTCGCATTAAGAGGCAAACAGGCAGCCTTATACGGTATGCTCAGAACTCGGGTTGACTATGTTACAGGGATGGAGATAATGTCCGATTCGCTGCCCAGACTGGCTACTGATTATTGGGGCAGCCGACGCAAAGGCCATTATCCGGCTTTAAGTTGGATGTCATTGGGTTGCGCCTATTCATCGATGGAAAAAGACCCTGAAGCAATATTCGCTCTGCTTAAATCCAAAGAACTGTTCAAAGATACCCTTTCGTATTACTACGCCGATGTAATCAGTCTGTTGGGTAAACACTTTATGCGTAGAGGATTGTATGATGAGGCAATAAATGCGTACACAGACAGCCGCAGACTGTATCATCAGTTGGGCGATTGCCGGTTGGAAGCATTCTCCGAGTACAATATAGGAAAGCTGCTGTTTGAGCATAAGGATTATTCCAAAGCATATGATATAATGAAGCGCATGCAGGATGATGCTTGTCTGGATGAGTATTATCGCAATTCGTGCAATCTCTATCTTGCTCATATAGTTAACGGTTTGCGCGGGAAGGATGCTGGTGCCGAAGAACTGGAATATGTGAATGCATATCTGGAAAAAGTAAGTAAAGAGGAGGATCTGGCTGCCGGTTATGCGATGAAAGGCATCGCTCTCTATTATCTGCGTGATGCAGATTCTGCATTCATATATCTGGAACGCGCCCACAGGATGTCCACGGACCTGTCCATTAAGATTTTTGCCGTGAAAGGTCTGGAGTGGGTGGCTACGCAGATGAAACAGTATCAGGCAGCATGGAACGCAGAGATACTTAATAAGCAGTATCAGGATGAACTTGACGAAATGTCCAACAAATCAGAGATTATACAGATCAGGCTTCAGTACAATGATGAAATCCAGAAGCACAAGTACAATGCAAGAATATCTAAGATAGTACTTTTCAGTGTACTGATCCTGATAGTGGTGATTGCCTTAACGGTGATATTCTATATTCAGCGTGACCGCCGCAGAGAGGCATATTATGTCCGGAAATATGATGACCTTATACAGAAACAGATAGAGGAGAAAGCCAAGTCTGCAGGCAACCGTCTTATGGAGGCATGCGAGGCTTTCCGTACAGGAATCGCATTCAATCTGGTCAATGACGTCTCACTGCAGAAACGTTCTTTCCGTCAGGAGGAGAGGGATGTGGTTATACACGATATAAATCTGTATTTCGCTTCGCCCATAGCCGCCCTGCGTTCCGAGGCAGACAGACTTGGCCAGCAGGATATAAACCTGATATTCTGTACGTTGTTAGGATTTGACCAGGATCTTATTGCCGATATTATGTGTACTTCGCGTTCCAATATGCGAAGCATCAAGTCACGCCTTAAAGTCAAGATATCCCCGGAGTCATTCTCACTCTATTTTAAGGATTGACACAAAGTGGATGGCACCTTCTGTCTCATTTTATAAGTGAGAAAGCGCCAAATACTCCAAGACTGGCGGCAAGCATGATCACTGCAGCCAAAATGAGTCCCATCAGTATGTAGGTAACGCTTTTCTTAAAGTCCAGGTCAAGCAGACTGGCGGCCAAGGTGCCGGTCCAGGCTCCGGTGCCGGGTAGGGGGATACCGACAAATAGCAGCAATGCCATGTACAGACCCATTCCTGCTTTCTCTTCCAGTTTGCGTCCGCCTTTCTCGCCTTTTTCAATACACCAGCGGCAGAATCCGCCAATCAGTTTCCTTTCCTGTCCCCAGTTAAGGATCCTGCGGGCGAAAAGGAATATGAACGGAACCGGTAACATGTTGCCCACAAGTGCAACTATTATCGATGGAATAACAGGCAAATCAAAGCCTACGGCATACGGTATTGCTCCGCGAAGTTCAATCAGCGGAACCATGGAGATAAGAAAGACAATCAGATATTTTTTCATTTCTTCTTTGTTGTCAGTTTCCGGAAGGCATTATTCTGGAGGATAGATTCAGCAGATCTTCATCTTCAGGGTCAAGAGCAAGACCCTCATGAAGGAATCTTACTGCCTGCTCTTCACGTCCGGTGGAATAAGCCGTTTCGGAAAGATAATAATATATTTCAACGTACATTTCCTGAGGGACATCATTGTCCAGCATCAGCATGGCAAGGGTGTCCATGAATTTGTCATAAGCATCCTCATACCTTTCCGTCTCATACAGGCATCGTCCGCAATAGTACAGTAACGTATAAGATGACGGATCGTCCTTCAGTAGAGTGGTGTATATGTCATAAGCACCTTTCCAGTCATTCATGTTGAACAGGCACCCGGCTTTCATCATACGCGCTGACTTGTCGTCAGGTTCTATGGCCTCTATGAATTCAAAACACTCACGCGCTTTGGAATAATCATTCTTTTCATAGTATATCCTGCCCAACTGATCCCAGTAGTATGTATCGTAAGCAAACTCGTCAAGCAGATGGTTGTACCATTCTATTGCTGTTTCTGTCTGTCCTGTATCAAAGTAGAGGTCAGCCTGAAGTTCAATGAAGTTCCGGGAGTCAGGAGACAGTACAAGAGCCATGTCCAGCCATTTCTGGCAAAGGTCATAGTTGCGGTTGTCCAGATACCGGACTATTATGTCATTGAGCATACCGGGGTCATCATCACTCAACTGGACTGCCTGAGTAAAGTATGCGTCAGCTTCATTAATGTGGTCGAAAGCCAGCTCGATCTCCCCCTTCAGATAGAGCAGTTCCTGGTTTTCGGTATCCGTTATTGATTCTGTCAGGACCCTTGCCTCATCCTTGTGCCCGCTGCGAAGCAGGTTGTTCGCCTTGGATATAAGTATATCCGGGTCTGAAGGGTGCAGACGCAGACCGTATTCAATGGCTTCGTCCGATTTGTCCCACAGTCCTTTTATGGAGTAATATTCGGCTATGTTGGCAATATCCATGCTGTCAAAGTAGACTGAACTACCGTCAGACAGCATGTTCTCATATATGTTAAGAATATCCGAGAACTCCTGACTGTCAAAGTATGAAGCCGAGTCGTCCTTCATTAAGCCTTGTCTTTTACCTTACTCCAGGTGTCCTTGAGTGAAACCGTGCGGTTGAATATCAGATGCTCCGGAGTGGAATCCTTGTCCGTGCAGAAATAACCGATGCGCTGGAACTGGAAGTGGTCCATGGGCTTGGTGTCGGCCAGATACTTCTCAACATAGCAGTTCTCACGGATTTCAAGAGAATCGGGGTTCTTCATCTCTTTAAGGGCGTCGATGACATCCATGCCTTCCTCGCGCAGGCGGGCAAGTTCGTCACGCGGATTCTCTACTTTCCACAGACGGTCATACAGGCGGACCTCGGCCTTAACTGCGTGGGCTACGCTAACCCAATGTATGGTACCCTTGACTTTGCGGCCGGAGTCAGACTCTCCGGTCTTGGTGTTGGGTATGTATTCGCAGTAAACCTCCTCAATTGTGCCGTCAGCAGCCTTCTTGCAGCCGGTGCAGAGTACTATGTAGGCGCTTTTAAGTCTTACCTCACGACCCTTTGTCAGGCGGAAATACTTGGCGGGAGCATCCTCCATAAAGTCTTCACGCTCAATCCATAGTTCGCGGCTGAAAGTAATCCTGTGTGTGCCGGCTTCGGGGTCCTCCGGGTTGTTGATTGCTTCAAGTTCCTCGGTCTTGCCCTCAGGATAATTGGTTACTATGAGTTTTACAGGATTGATAACTGCCGATACTCGTGTGGCGCGCCGGTTCAGATCCTCACGGATGGCGGATTCCATCAGTGCCATATCGTTCAGGGCATCGAACTTGGTATAACCTATACGGTCCACGAACATACGTATTGACTCAGGTGTGTAACCGCGACGGCGGTAACCGCAGATGGTCGGCATTCGGGGATCGTCCCATCCGGATACCATGCCGTTCTGTACCAATGCCAGAAGGTTACGCTTGCTCAAAAGAGTATAGTTCAGATTGAGTTTGTTGAACTCGGTCTGGCGCGGGCGGTTGTCATCCAGGTCCTGTCCTTTCTTGAGCCAGTCTATGAACAGGTCGTAGAGCGGACGGTGGGGAACAAACTCCAATGTGCAGAGAGAGTGGGTTACACCCTCAAAATAGTCAC
>CADCLI010000144.1 GCA_902802285.1 uncultured Bacteroidales bacterium | reverse complement strand
GAGTATAAAATTCTCCTCCTTTTTTGCCTGCACTTTCTGCAAAATACTTAATCAAAAATTCATAAGCAGCACCCATTAAATCCGGGAATTCAAAGTTTTCATCAATCAATGTGTGTTCATTGAAATCAACCTCCGACAGGTTGGTGTAAAGGGTAAGGTCAATGCCCTTGGGTATCATGATCGGACCTGCAGAGACGGTATCCTGCCCCTCTTCAACCTGCTCGATGACCTTAGTGGCGGCTTCCTCGTTCTCTTCGGAATCGCCGGTAAGAGCCATAAGCCTGTTCAGGTTCATGTGGTCCGACTCCAGTGAGAGTTCGCCGGTGAGCAGTCCCTTGCCGTCCATGAATTCACCTATGTTGTATATATCGCCCCACAACTGAATGTCAGAATCATCAATTTCCGCACGGCAGTCATTGATGTTGAAACGGCCCAGTGAGAAGTCAAAGTCCAGTGTCTTGAGACTGATTGGAGATTCAAGGATATTATTGACCTGACCTTCATCAAGGATCATTTTGATCTGAGGATTCCATTGGTTGAGGATCTCGGTCTTCGTAGAGTCATACTGAGCCAGAGCCTGCAGGGATGTAGAGCCTAATGTCGCGGACAGTGCACTGCCCATTGCAGCTGACAGCCTGTCAAATCCCACATCGGCCTTCATGGCGATCTTACCATCGGCGGGCGCCATGTTGAGACTGATGACAGGGTTCATAAGAGTACCGGAGATAGTGTCCATATCGGCATCTATCTGGCTTACACTGAGGTCCAACAGAACATTCATTTTGTCTATATCCTCATCCAGACCTGCTACGGAGGCACTCAGATTGAGTTTCTGAAGAGAGGCATTGATTGTTGTGGAGTCTATCATCGTTACATCAAGGTCTGATGCTACGATTGCCACATCGGCAGTCTGGCGGTTCTTCTCTACAGCAACAAGGCTGGGATAGACCGCATCAATTGACAGATTGCCGGATGCTGCTTTCAGTGAATCATTTACCGTGGCATCAAGATTCTTAAGCGAAATCCTGGCTTTGGCATTATCCAGAACGGGGCCGTTATCGGCAACAGCACCCTTGATGCTGATATCAAGCCCCACGGTGCCGTGAACGTCGATACCATCCAATGCATCCCGGAATGTTTCAGGAATCATTGAGACAAGACGGTCTATGTCAAGGTCTCTGGGGGTGCTTATTCCGGCACGGCCCGCAACAGTCTGCTGTCCGCCAAGAGTACCATTGGCGTTGAATGCTATCTGCTGGCCGTCAATACATACGTTTGCGCCCTTTCTGATGTTGAAACGGGATATGTTCCTGTCTGTTTCAAGCGGCAGATTAAAACTCATCGGCCAGCCAGGCACATAGATTGCGCTGTCCATTTCTATTCTTACCGACGGAGTGGAGAACTCTGAAAGGAGAGTAATATCATCACCTTTGATCGTAGCATCGGCTTTCAATGAGAGTCGGTCTGAAATGACGTTGATCGGATCCGGTCCTCCCTGTTCAAATACGGTACCCTCAACATCGACAGTCAAACCGGTGTTTACATCGCTCAAATCCAGTTTAAGCGCGCCATCCATTCCCAAGAGCACTTTCTCTATCTGTGCCTTTGTGATGATTCCGGTTGAATCCTCCAACTGTAGCATTATGTTACGGGAATCAAAAGTAAAACCGCTCACATTGGCGTTGTCGCCCGAAAGCGATGCCTTATCGGCTTGGGTTACTATGTTACCGGTTTGGGTCAGCATTCCTTCTGATGAGTATTTCAGGTCGGAAGCAGTCAGACGGAAACCTGCAATCAGGTCCTTGAGTCCATCATCGCCCAGATAACAGCTCACATTACTCAGGACCAGTCTGAGATCATTCAGGTCGGCCCGTATGTCATCCATGGAGGCCTGAGTCTCCTTAAGGTCAATGGCTATTTCCGCACCGACTTTCTCGTTGTATTTGGAGAGTACGGCATTAGCCTTAAGGCCATCCAGAGAGGCTCTCACATCAATTGAGTCATTCTTTATGACAGCATTGACTGATGCAAGTCTTATGTCTGCTTTCGCATCCAGACTGTCATAATTGATCAATCCTTTCAGGTCAATGTCCAGGTCATTGATTCCTGCGATGATACCGGATGACATGTCCTTGTAAGAGGCGTCGATGTTCTTTATGGAGATCTTCTGCAGGTCTGCATATATATCCATGCCGCTATCCTCTTTTTCCGGCTCTTCCTTATCGGATGTTCCGAATACGTCCAGATTGGAACTTCCGTCCCGGGCAGTAAACAGATTGGCACCGACACCGTTCAGGAACAGATTGGTAAGAATTATCTTTTTCTCCTTGTACAGAGTCTTGAAATCCACGGTTACGGTGAATTCATCCACAGCAGCGAGTGTATCATATGGAGAAGCCTCCATGTCATCGTATATGACAAGACCGTTCAGCCGGAACCCCAGGAAAGGGTAGGAACCTACCAGGGTAAGGTCAACGTCGTCTATCTTGGCCCTTGCGGGTGAATACTTGTCAATTGCTTTCTCTGCGATCTTGGTCAGGCTGGAAGATGAAAAGACCATCCAGCATGCAACCAGAACCATAATGATCACCAGTCCAATCAGCGAACCGAGTGTGATTCCGGTTATCTTGAGCGTTTTTTTGAGTTTCGGTTTCATTACTTCTTGGTAAAGACGATTATGGTCTTGTCAGGGTCTGCCTGGTCATAAACTTCCATTTTGGTCTCTTTCAGCTCTTCTATTATGAAGACGGTGAATGTGACTATTTCAGATTGCCCCTGTTCATATTTGTCAAATTTCAGTTCAAGTTCATCTCCGCTCAAAGACCATGTGAAGGTCTGAGTCCTGCCTTGCTGTGTACGTGAACCGGTATAATCATCGTGGAATACGTAACTCCACGTGCCGGTACTCCAGGATCCAATCAGCATGTCTTCATCAAAATCATCCTTTCCGCATCCTGCAAAAACAAGAATAACGGCAAGAAGCAATAATGACAACCGGGTTATTTCCTTTTTCATATAGCAGTATATTTGGTTTTCTACCTTAATAAATATAGTAATATGGGACGAAGTTAATCATTTTTTACTTATGTCGTAATATATTGGAGACATAACAACAAATCAAACGAATTCTTATACGGATTCTAAAACAAAAAAGTAACTTTGCGAGTCATTTTTAAGACTGTCTATATGTTTAGAAGCAAAACTTGTGGAGAACTGCGCCTTGCCGATGCCGGTACTACCGTAACATTGGCCGGATGGGTTCAGAGAGTACGTAAAATGGGCGGTATGGTCTTTGTTGACCTTCGTGACCGCTACGGTATTACCCAACTTGTGTTTGACGATGCTACAGATGCCACTCTTTGTGAGCAGGCAAACCGTCTGGGCCGTGAATTCGTGATTCAGGTGACCGGAAGGGTGAGTGAGCGTTCCAGCAAAAATCCCAAGATTCCCACAGGTGACATTGAGATTCTGGTCAGTAACCTGACTGTCATCAATGCGGCCGATACGCCTCCCTTTACCATCGAGGACGATACCGATGGCGGCGATGACCTCCGCATGAAATACCGCTATCTTGACCTGCGCCGCCAGTGCGTACGCAAGAACCTGGAACTGCGCCACAAGATGGTCATGGAGATCCGTAAGTTCCTGGATGACCTTAACTTCATGGAGGTTGAGACTCCTATCCTTATCAACTCCACCCCTGAGGGTGCACGTGACTTCGTAGTGCCTTCACGCATGAATCCCGGTCAGTTCTACGCTCTGCCTCAGAGCCCCCAGATACTTAAGCAGCTGCTTATGGTATCAGGGTTTGACCGTTATTTCCAAATTGCCAAGTGTTTCCGTGATGAGGACCTGCGTGCCGACCGTCAGCCGGAGTTTACCCAGATTGACTGCGAGATGTCATTCGTGGAGCAGGAGGATATCCTGCAGATATTCGAGGCTATGGCCAAGCATCTGTTCAAGAGCATCCTGGGTATAGACTTTAAGGAGCCCTTCCAGCGCATGACCTGGCAGGACGCTATGAAATACTACGGCAGTGACAAACCGGACCTGCGCTTTGATATGCACTTTGTAGAGCTGATGGATGTTCTCAAGGGCCACGGATTCGGCGTATTTGACAGCGCCGCATACATAGGCGGTATCTGCGCCAAGGGTGCCGCTACATATACCCGCAAGCAGATTGACGCTCTTACAGAATATGTTAAGCGCCCGCAGATTGGTGCCAAGGGTATGGTTTACGCCCGCGTTGAGGCTGACGGCAGCGTCAAGTCATCGGTCGATAAGTTCTACTCTCAGGATGTTCTGCAGCAGCTCAAGGCCGCCATGAACGCCGAGGCCGGTGACCTTATCCTGATTCTCTCGGGCGATGACGCCATGAAGACCCGCAAGCAGCTCTCAGAACTGCGTCTTAAGGTGGCCGATGAGCTTGGCCTGCGTGACAAGAACCAGTTCAAGTGCCTCTGGGTTATTGACTTCCCCATGT
>CADCLI010000143.1 GCA_902802285.1 uncultured Bacteroidales bacterium | reverse complement strand
CATCCAGCTGACGTTTCATTGTATAATGGGAAGCAATCTGTGCGATAGAGTTCTTCATTGTCATGACCCAACCCTCTGATATGCCCTCGCCGTTCTTGTTGTAGTACAGCGGCAGGATCTCATTCTCCAGTATGCTGTATATGGTAGCGGCATCAAGCTGGTCCTGATAGGCCTGGTTGCTGTATGTGCGCTTGTCAGTCAGAGCCCAGCCGGCACCCTCACGGTAACCCTCGTACCACCAGCCGTCCAGCACAGAGAAGTTCACAACACCGTTCATAAGGGCCTTCTCTCCCGATGTGCCCGATGCCTCCAAAGGCCTTGTAGGAGTATTGAGCCAGATATCAACGCCCGATACAAGACGGCGTGCCAGATGCATGTCGTAGTTCTCCAGGAATATGATCTTGCCCAGGAACTCCGGACGGCGGCTGATGTCGATGATCTGCTTGATAAGTCCCTGACCTGCACCATCGTGCGGGTGAGCCTTACCGGTAAAGAAGAACTGAACCGGATAATCGGGGTTGTTCACGATCTTGGCCAGACGGTCCAGATCAGTAAAGAGCAGATGTGCACGCTTGTATGTGGCAAAGCGGCGGCCAAAGCCTATTGTCAGGGCGTTGGGATTGATCTTCTGCATCAGTGACATGATACGTGAAGGATCACCCTGGTTCTTGAGCCAGCTGTCCTTGAACTGCTGACGGATATACTCAATAAGTTGCTTCTTAAGGTCGTTGTGGAGATCCCAAACCACCTTGTCAGGCACCTTATATATATCCTCCCACATCTTCTCGTTTGACTGGTCTGAGAGGAACTTCTTGTCAAAATACTTGGCATACAGGTCCTGCCACTCCTTGGCTGCCCAGGTAGGCATGTGAACGCCGTTGGTCACGTAGCCCACGTGGCTCTCCTCGGGATAGTAGCCCTTCCAGATGCCTGCAAACATCTTCTTGGACACCTCACCGTGAAGCCAGCTTACGCCGTTCACCTCCTGGCAGGTGTTGCATGCGAATGTTGACATGCAGAAACGCTCGCTTGCATCGCCGGGATTGGTTCGGCCCATATCCATGAGCTCGCCCCAGCTTATACCCAGCTGCTGTGCGTAACCGCTCATGTACTTGCCGAACAGGCCCTCGTCAAAGTAGTCATGACCTGCGGGAACCGGAGTATGAACGGTGTACAGTGACGATGCACGGACCACCTCCATAGCCTGGTTGAAAGTCAGGCCATGCTTAACGTACTGGGTCAGACGGTACAGGTTGCACAGTGCGGCGTGGCCCTCGTTGCAGTGGTAGATATCCTTCTTTATGCCCAGAGCCTCAAGGGTAAGCATACCGCCAATACCCAGAAGTATCTCCTGTTTGAGACGGTTCTCCCAGTCTCCGCCGTAGAGCTGTGACGTGATGGGACGGTCGTACTCGCTGTTCATGTCTATATCGGTATCCATCAGATACAGAGGCACGCGGCCCACATTGACCCTCCAGATAGCGGCATAGACGGTATAGTTTATATAAGGTACGGCTACAGTCAGGGGCTGGCCGTTCTTGTCATAGACGCGCTCCAGCGGCAGGGTGTTGAAATCCTGCGGCTCATAGTTGGCTATCTGCTGGCCGTCCATCGAAAGTGTCTGGGTAAAATATCCGTGACGGTACAGGAAACCCACACCGCACATATCAACGTTGCTGTCGCTGGCCTCCTTCATGTAGTCGCCGGCCAGGACGCCCAGACCGCCCGAGTATATCTTGAGCACGTGGGTCAGGCCGTACTCCATGCAGAAATAGGCCACAGACGGACGCTTGGCATCGGGCTTGACGTCCATATAGTTGCGGAATTTTACATAAATTTCATTCATCCGGTCCAGGAACAGCTGGTCCTTGGACAGTTCCTCCAGCTTGTCATAGCCCAAGCGCTGGAGCATCATGATAGGATTGTGACGCACTGCGGTCCATAATTCCGGGTTGATGTTCTTGAACAGGGCCTTTGCGTCCTCGTTCCATACCCACCAGATGTTGTGTGCCAACTCGTCAAGTTTCTGCAAAGCCGCTGGCACGCTTGATTTTACATAAATGTCGCGCCATGACGGCTGGTTTGAATTGCTTGCTTTAATCTTCATATATATCGTTTCACAAAAAAATGTTCAAAACGACGCATTAGGGTCGTTTCCCTTTGCGTCACTTTTCAATTCTCTCCCAAGTTTTCTCCAACGCAAGGCTGTAAGCCTCCAGGTAGTACTTGATAAAGTGTTTCCAGAGAGCCTTCCGGGCAATCTTTCCCGCTTTATTGCGTATCTCATCCCGCTTGGCGGCGTCCATCTGCACCCACTTTTCAATCTGCAGGCTGATATCGGCCGATGCCTCATTCCAGTTGCTGTCAGTGCGATGAATCACCTTTACGCCATCCTCCAACTCAGCGTCATGCTTAAGCAGAGTATTGACCCAAAGTCCGAAACCGGCCAGGTCCGATGTCACCGTAGGTACGCGGAAAGCGGCGCTCTCCAGCGGAGTATAGCCCCACGGCTCATAATATGACGGATAAACCGCCAGGTCCTGACCTATCAGCAGGTCATAGTATGTCTTGTTGAATATGCCGTCATTACCATCCAGGTAGCACGGCACAAACAGCACCTTTATATTATCATCGGGAGCATTGCGGAATCCCATGCCCTGAAGAGTGCATATTACACGGTCATCTGCCATATTGTGCAGCCAATGCGTTGTAAGAGGCATCTGTAGCGGGGTTTTGGCAGCATCCAGACCGTTCACGCGGTCCTGAAGGTCGCGGCGCGGCTCCATCACCCATGCCGGCACGTTTATCAGCGCCAGGATATGGGCATCGGCCGTCTTGCGGTTGTCACGCAGCCGCCTCAGTGAGTCCAGGAACAGGTCGATACCCTTGTTGTGGAACTCATACCGTCCGCCGGTAGCCACAATCACGGTCTCATCGCCCCACTCCGTCCCGAACAGTCTGTTTGCAACGCTCAGAATGCACCTGCGGGCCTCACTGCGGGCAGCGTCAAATTTATCGGCTTCAGGCAGGAATCCGTCCTCAAAGCCGTTAACGGTCACTACATCGGGCGTGCGTTCCAGCAGCTGGGTGCACTCGCGTGCGGTAATGTCGCTAACAGTGGTAAAGCAATCCACCTGATGTGCGGTCTGCTTCTCGACGGAGTGCTTGGACTCCATATTCAGCTCGCGGGCCATCTGATCACCGTTGTAACCGTCAAAATACTCATACAGTGCCTTACCGTTGCCACAGATGGAACGGCCGATAGACGTTGCGTGAGTGGTGAATACCGTCGATATCTGCGGAATGAAATATTTCAGGAACAGAGCGCCCAGACCTGTCATCCACTCATGAGCGTGGTAAACCACTTTGTCATTGGCACTTATGTTGAAGTTATAGAAGCTCTTCACTGCCATAGCCGCGGCGTACGAGAACATCGAAGCCTCGTCATAATCGCCGTAAGCATGCATCGAATCCACCTTGAAAAGCTCCCAGGCACGGCCGTAGATTGAGTTCTTCAGGGGGAACATGACCATAAAGTCCACCAGGAAAACAATCGGCTTGCCGGGTATGTTCCAGTAACCCGTCCTTACCTTCAGGCCGTCGGTATCGCGTGCGTAATCCTTCCAGATTGCGTAAAGTGACTTATCCTCAACAAAAAGCGGATTGTTCTTGCCTTCCCAGACATCGGGGCCGACGTAAATCAGTGTAGCGCCACTCTCCTCCTTAAGCGTCTTGGCCTGTGTGGAGAGCACAGTGTAAATGCCTCCAATCTTGTTGCAGACCTCCCAGCTCACGGAAAAAATGTAATCTGGTTTACTTTTGGTACTACCCATAATCCTTTTTATCAGATTTTCAGGCCGCAAATTTACAAAAATCCCCCGCTCCTCACTACAACATTAACACACTTTTATCAACAACACATTGGGGACGGTTCTCTGCGTGTTGAAAGACACACAGAGAACCGTCCCCAATGTGTTGTCCCCAATGTGTTTGCGTCACTTTATCACTCCGGAGCCCAGCATCTCGTCGTCCTGTGCATACCAGACTGCAAACTGGCCGGATGTAATGCCGCGCTGGGGTTCGTCAAAAAGGATGTAAAGGGCTTGAGAGCGCTTGATGAGCCAGGCATCCTGCAGAGGCTGACGGTAACGGATACGCACGCGGTAACGACGCACCTCACCATCCTGCATCTCAAGGTCAGGACGTATCCAATGTATATCGTTACGTCCGATGCTGAGGCAGCTGCGTGAAAGCCCCGGATGAGTGTGTCCGCAGCCCGCATACACCGTATTGCTCTCAATATCAGTGGCAATCACAAACAGCGAATCATCGTGCCCGCCCACATTCAGACCGTGTCGCTGGCCGATGGTAAAGAACTGCGCTCCCTCATGCGTGCCTATTATCTTACCCCAGGGATTAGCCTTGTAGCGCGTCTTTTTGACATGCTTGCGCCCCGAGCGGTAAGTCTCGGTTATGAATTTACTGCCGTC
>CADCLI010000142.1 GCA_902802285.1 uncultured Bacteroidales bacterium | reverse complement strand
CCGAACAGAGGAGCGTCATTGTCAATATCCTCGGGCTTGATGTCTTCAAGATTCAGAACCTCAATAATCTCCTGCTTCAGTTTAAGAATCATCTCTTCCATAATAATATCTTTATTTGTTTAAATTGTTAATAATCAAATCCAGTTGTCCGGCAAGCCATTCGGTATCGGCGGCATCCTCCCTGTCTATGAGAGTCATGAAAACCTGATAATCATCATTGTTCCGGCTGTCCACCCAACCTGCCAGAATGCTTTCCGTTTCGGGATCATCGAATGTGCATGCCAGATGAAAGGCCATCTGGGCTGCATCGGGAGCCTCCAGGACATAGAAAGATGTCTCTCCTCGCCAATGATTGCGGATGGCTATCTCACCAGTCACTATGTTGGGCAGGGTATAGACAAACAGCGCCGGACTTGGGTAATAATTGTCCCTGTCCTGAATGGTTTCCTGATAGTTCCGGTCAGCGCAGAGTGACGCCGTCGATCCGAACAGTACTATCGCGCGGCTGTGAGTGTATTCTTCGCCCTCCAGCCTGTGCTCCCCCGTTTTTTTAAGCAGCAGTTCGGACGCCACGAATCCGGCTTTGCTAAGAGTATCCATCTTGAAGAACTTGGGCCAGTCCCCGATATGGCTGCGGTACAGTCCGGTAAGCTGTGCATTACCCTGATTCAATGCTACAAAGTCAAGTCCTCTCCTCTCCATACCTACTCAGAATATCTGTATAGCAGGGCGGCATTACTGCCACCGAATCCTGAAAGCAGCTTGATGAACTCACTGCCCCTGCACTCTCTCAACCCATTGCTCACGCTTACCGGCCAGGTTGTTCCCTGCACCGCAAATCCGCGTGTGGCCAGTACCGTATTGTCCCGGACGGCATACATGGATAGTATGCTCTCCATTATGCCGGCCGCACCCATTGTATGTCCGTAATAACCTTTCAGTCCCGTTACCGGTACATCTATCAGACCAGCACGGTACAGGGCTATCGATTCCATCTCGTCATTATACGCGGTTGCTGTTCCGTGTACGTTAACAAAGGCCAACTTATCACGGTTACACTGTTTAAGCACCTCCATCAGAGCCAGATAACTGCCCTCGCCCGTACGCGACGGGCCCGATATGTGATTGGCATCATTGCGGATAGCGCCGCATACAAGTTCCCAGCCGCATTTTTTATCATCCGATGCCTCCAGCACCACCGTTGCGGCACATTCGCCAAGATTCAGGCCCTTGCGGTCCTTGTCGAACGGACGGCAAGGCTCATCGGATATGGCCTTGAACGACAGGAATCCCGATATGATGAACGGCGACTGCTCATCGGCCCCTATCACAACGGCATAATCATAACGTCCGCTACGCAGGGCACGCATGGCCTCTATCTGAGCACATACGCCCGATATGCATGCGTTGCATACCACGATGGGCTTGCCTGGATTGCCAAAGAAACGCATTACCTCACGAGCGGCCCTGGCCAGCAATACACGCTCCTGCTCAACTCCCTCCTGAGGTTGTCCCAAGAGTGAAACATTGCCCTTGGTAGTGGATATGATAAAGAGCACCCTGTCCGATGAGGCATCGATACCGGCATCCCTTACGGCCTGAACCGATGAGCACAGCAGGAACTTCTCAAAGAAAGTATAGTTGCCCTGTATTCCAAGTTCCGCGCAAAGACCGTCTATTACGACGCGGTCCATACGTGACAGTACAAAAGGCGTGCTGATATTGCCCATAGACTCATAAAGTGCCAGCCCGGACCTGCCGGCCTTTACACTGTCGTAGTTGGAACGTGAAGTTGTTCCCAGCGGCGACACCACGTTATCTGCTATGCATCTTATCACTCGAGCCATTTTCTTTTCCACTCCTCATAGAAATCCGGATTGATCCAAACCAGTTGGTAGTTCAGGTCCATGAATACCTGCACGGAATGGCCCGTGGCAAGCACATCACCCGTCTCCGGATTCTTTATTTCATAGTCAAACACTATCTTGGCGGCATCGGTCGGCCTGTAGGTTATGGTTATCTCAGGCTTCATGTCATATGTGATGGGGCTCTTGTACTTGAAAGAGATCTCCACCAGCGGGGCATAATAACCGTTGCCGAAAATATCAAGATAGGCTATCCCGTACTCACGTCCGAACGCCTCGCGGGCATCCTCAAAGTACATCATGTACGAGCCGTGCCAAACAATGTTCATAGAATCCACCTCGCTGAAGCGGATTTTTAAAGGTACGGTTGCCTTAATTTCTTTCATATCAGTTTTTTATCAGTCTTGCAGTGCTATCTTGAGGTCCGTTTCGGCAATCAACTCATCACCCACTCTTACCGTGGCGTGAACCAGCGTAACCTGAAACACCTCCTGCACCACATCTATAGTCGTTGTCAGCACCTCGCCCGTCAGCGGAGTACGGCTCACGCTGAACCCGGTTATGGCGCCAATCACCCCAATCCTGACTCTCTCACCCGATGAACGGCTTATGTATCCCATCCTGGCCGCGCATGTCTGGGCAATATTCTCGTTGATCCCGGCCACTGACAGATGACCATTGTCAACAAAGATATTGTCAGCCCTTACCTCAAGGCTCGTGACAGTCCTGACTGGGTCATAATGCACCAGTCGGTCTATCATCACGAACGGCTCCTGCTGCGGCAGCAGCGTGTGGACATCAACTTTTTCAAACTCATTCATCACTCCTTCCAGAAATCATAGAAGTTGAACCACTGCGTGGGATACAACCTGACCACTCTCTCCAGTTCGGCAGCGAATTGGGCGGCCATATCGGCCATTCGGGCTCTTAACGGAACTGACTCATCCTGTCTTATATCCCTCACATAAACCCTATATTGGCCATGGTCACGCATTGAGAACACCGCCAGCATGGGAACATCCTTCTGTACTGCCAGGGCGAACGGCCCCATGGGGAACTGCGCCTCCTTGCCCAGAAACATGCACTTTATCGATTTGGCCGATCCGAACAGGCGGTCACCAGTCATGCTCACAATCTCACCGCGGTCTAAAGCCGCATTCATATTAAATATGTGAGACATTGACTCATTCACCTCAATCAGGTTCACGTTGTGCATAGCCAGTATCTTGCGCCTGAAGTCCATCATCACCTGAGTCTCACCGCCATAGAACAGACCGTTTATCTTCTTGGTGACCGATGTCAGACCGTATCCAACCATCTCGTAGTTGCCGGCGTGTGAACTGAGTTGTACAAATCCACCCTCACCGTTTACAAGTTCCATAAACCTCTCGTTGCCGTCCAGTTCAAACCGGAACTTCTTGCCGGCGAATGCCGCATACCGGTCTATTATGACCTGTCCGAACCGGAAATGATTGGCGTAAACATTCAGGAATGACCTGATACGGCCGTAGCCGAAACGCTCTCTGAAAAACCTGTAGATGGCCAGATAGCCTTTGTGATTGAAAAGCATATAGAAAGGGACTACAACTGCCATAAAGCAATAGATGATGCGCCTGTCTATGACCTTCATAAGGAATACCAGGGAACGGATCATCCATGGCAGACCGTCGGTCTTACCCTTCCAATCAGTGGGTTTACCACCTCTCTTAGCCAAGCTTGCTCTCCAAATAGTCACAGAACGCGCTGAAGGTCTTTACCCCAGCCATCTCCTCACTCTTGATCTTGACTCCGAATGTCTTCTCAACAATGACCACAATGTCAATAAAGTCCAGGCTGTCTATACCCAGATCCTGCTTGAGCAGCGCATCGGGACTGATCTTATCCGCATCAATCTCAAGATCCTCGATCATGAAATTCCTGACTTTGGCTTCAATCTCTTTTCTGTCCATATGTTATTACTTGTTTGATTATTTCAGTTTACATACCATGATACTGTGACCTCCCTGACCCAGGTTGTCATGTATTGTCTCAACCTTCATGCCTGCCTTTTCCACCAGACGCTCCATGCACTCCGAATGGTACATCTTGCTGTTACCGTTGGCAATGGCTGTGAAATAGAGGCTTGTCATGGTCAGGCACAATGCTCCCGGCTCATACTTCTGGCGGTCCCAGAATGTCTCCATTATGTAAAGACGGGTATCCTTGTCCATGGCACCGGTGGCACGGGTAAGTATGCTCAGTATCTCATCCTCCGAGAAGCAGTCCAGAAACTGGCTCATCCATATAGCGTCAAAGTGACGGCCCTGGGGGAACTTCTGATTGCGATCCAGCAGGTTTATGCCGAATCCATCTATACGGTCAGCGCCCTTCTGTCCGGCGGTTTGACGGCGCATCATCTCCAGCTGTTGCGGCAGGTCCATAATGGTAACCTTCACCTTGTCGCTGTAATCTACGCAACGCATGGCCCATCGGCCGGTATTGCCTCCCACATCGACCAATGATTCCGTCTTTCCGCCGTCAAACACAATCCTGAGTGCCTCGTCAAACGAGTGGTCCGAGTAGAAATGGTCAAATCCGAACCAGCTCTTCTGCACCTGCTCCGGCAGCTGTGAAAGACCCTCATATACCGTAG
>CADCLI010000141.1 GCA_902802285.1 uncultured Bacteroidales bacterium | reverse complement strand
CGTGATTGCCTGCTTCGGCGGCGGATCTAACTGCTGTGGTCTGGCTCTGCCGTTCATGCGCCACACTATCAAGGAAGGTAAGAAGACACGTTATATCGCAGCCGAGCCTGCATCATGCCCCAAACTGACCCGCGGTAAGTTTGAGTATGACTTTGGCGATGAGTCAGGTATGACTCCGCTGCTGCCCATGTACACTCTGGGTCACACTTTCAAGCCCGCAACCATCCATGTCGGCGGTCTGCGCTACCACGGTGTAGGTGTTGTGCTGAGCCAGCTTATGAAGGACGGTTACATGGAGGCTGTCGATATTGAGCAGAACGAGTCATTCAAGGCAGGTGTGCTCTTTGCCCAGACCGAGGGTATCATCCCCGCTCCCGAGAGCTGCCACGCCATTGCCGCCACAGTCCGCGAGGCACTCAAGTGTAAGGAGACAGGCGAGCAGAAGACCATCCTCTTCAACCTGTCAGGACACGGATTCGTAGATATGTCAGCATATGACCAGTACATCAGCGGTGAGCTCCAGGACTTCCACATCAGCGACGCCGAGCTTGCCAAGTATATGGCCAGTGCCGATGCACTAAACAAATAAGATTATGACTAAAAGACCTGCCATTATTGGAGCTCTGGCTGCTCTCTCATTGATTGTTCCGTCAATCTCATCGGCTCAGGTAACTTCCGAGCCTGTATACAGTGACATCCACAAGGTTGATGTCAGGGAGTTTGCAGCCTCGCTCCGGTGGGAGGCTAATCAGGCATCGGATGCGGTCAGTTCACGCAGATCGGCAGCAGACAACGGCTACCGGTGGATAGACCGCATTCACAACATGCCGGATTATATGCACAAGTACTATGACAGTTATGTCAATTCTGTAGATGCAGTACTTGCCGGAGGTACCAACTATCTGTCCGACTGCACCAAAGGCACCACTTTCGTTCAGGAATGGGACAGTGCTTATGTGATTCTGCTGCATGAGTACAACTATAAGGTACAATACACCTTTCCGCTGGATGTAAACCCCTATGACCCCAATGCCAAGCAGCCTTTTGCCGAGCAGGCTTTTATAGATGAGTCCGACAGGATTTTTGAAGAGGTAGATGCGTTTGCCCCATATATGTTCATGAGCATGAGTTATGACTGTCCGCAGGCATTCTGGATAGGTAATTACTATTTCTGGACCACAATGGGCAACTACCGTTGGCACTTCAGCAACACTCCGGGAACAGACTACGTACAGGTTATCTATCGGGTGTACATCATCATCAGGAACCATGATTTTGACTATAGGATTGAATCATTCCAGACTCCGGAGCAGATACAGGCCGGCGCCATTGAGTATGACAGTCTGGTCAGCAGCATCCTCAAGGATGTTCCTGACACCATCCGTTATGACCGACTCCGCTATTTCAACGATTGGCTGACCAGACACAATTCATACAGCTCGGCATACGGCCACGGTAATTTCTCACCCATAGTATGGAGCCCGATGAGTGCGCTCAGGGGCTCAACCGGGCCTGAAGGTCCTGTCTGCGAAGGTTATTCACGTGCATTCAAGATACTCTGCGATGCCGTTGACATTCCGTGTATCCTGGCCGTAGGCGATGCCAGAAGCAGCCGCTACAGCGCCCCCGAAAGCCATATGTGGAACGAGGTCAGGATGGATGATGACAGGTGGTATGCCGTAGACGTTACATGGAACGATCCGGTGACTGGCATGTCAAATGAACCAGACCGTTCAGGCTACGAAAATGAGGATTGGTTCCTGCTGGGTAAGAATGACATTGTAAGCAATAATTTCACCTTTGCCCAATCGCACCCCAACTCAATCATCTACGGACAGGATCAGATGGATAAATGGGATTATGACGGCGGAACGCTCATTGCTGACAATAGGTTTGATATTACATCGGCATTTCACCCCAAATCTCAGGGCAGTTCATACACAGTTCATTCATTATCAGGCCAGAAGCTTGGCACGTTCGCCACACTCCGTGACGCTACATCCACCCTTCCCCCCGGCCTTTACATCATCAATAACCGCAAATTCCTTATAAAATGATACAAAAGGGGACTGTCCCCTCTTGTATCATTTTTCGCCACAAGTGGGTTGGATTTAGCCACAAATACGCATTCTGAGACCCTTCGGGACAGCCCGAAGGGTTATTTTTGCACTGTATCGCCCGGGGCCGGGTTGCCCGGCTAAGGCACAATGTAAAACAATCAATAGTTATCAAAATGTACGACATTTCATTTATCAAGAGATTTGAAACGACAGTAAAGAAACACTGGAACGACGCCGCACTTGACGATTTCCACCACAGCTCCGCCACATACGGTCAGCTGGCCGCACAGATTGAGGCCGATCAGCTGCTCTGGAAGGCTGCAGGCATTGAGAAGGGTGCCAAGATCGCGCTCAACGCCAAGAGTTGCGCAGGCTGGATAAAGACCTTTATGGGTGTTATGACAGGCGGTTACGTAGGTGTCCAGTTGTTTGACGGATATACCCCCACCGATACCATGAGTCTGGTAAACCATTCTGACAGTGTGCTGCTCTACACCGAGAAGCGCCTGATGGAAAAGATGGACTTTGACCAGATGCCTAACCTGATTGGTGCCATCGATGTCCACACCGGTGAACTGCTGGCCAGCCGCGGCAATTTCAGCAATGTATATATGAATCGCGAGCAGCTTATGCAGCAGGCTCATCCCGCAGGATTCAAAATAGAGGACTTTGGCTATGATGACCGTGATGCCGATGAGATGTGCGCCATCAACTACACATCGGGCTCCACAGGCAATCCCAAGGGCGTGATGCTGACCGTACGCAACTTCAGCGTGAACGTATATCTGATTCCGCGCCATTTCCCCTATCGTGAGGGAGAGACCTACCTGAGCGTGCTGCCGTTTGCACACATTTTCGGTATGATGTACGATGCCGTTGAGCCGCTCTGCCTGGGTATGCACCTGCACGTACTGGGTCTGCCGCCCGTACCCTCTTACCTGAAACCCGCTCTGGCCGAGGTAAAGCCCAACGTCTTCTTTGCCGTTCCGCTTATTCTGGTCAAGATGCTTGAGAACACCATCGGTGAGTTTGTAAGCAGCAAGTCTGGCCGTCAGAAACTGGCCGACCACAAGAACAACCAGGATTACAGCAAGGCCCTGCGCACCATTTTCATGTCGGGATTCGGTGAGAACATAGAACTGCTTGTTACCGGTGGTGCCGCAATGGCATTCGAGTTGGAGGACCTCATGGCCCAGAAACTGGAGATTCCGTTTGTGACCGGTTACGGTATGACCGAGGCCTGCCCCACCATCTCCATCGGCCATAAAGGCAGCTACAAGATGAAGTCTGTGGGTGAGATAGTTCCCGAGGGCATTGAGTGCCGCATTGATTCCGATGATCCCGAGCACATTCCGGGTGAGGTTATTATAAAAGGTGACTGCGTGTTTACCGGTTACTACAAGAACCCCGAGGCAACTGCCGAGGTAATTGACAAGGACGGCTGGTTCCACACTGGCGATATGGGCACCATGGACAAGGATTACACCGTATTCCTGGCCGGCCGATGCAAGAACATGCTGCTCTCTGCCAACGGTCAGAACATATTCCCCGAGGAGATTGAGGTGGTGCTGAACGCCCTGCCCTACGTACAGGAGTCTATCATTGTGGACCGCAAGGGCCACCTTACAGCACTCATCGTGCCCAACGTTGATGAGGTTGCTGCAAGCGGAATGGACAACGATGCCCTGAACGCAGTTATGGCCGGCAACATTACCAAGCTTAATCAGGAGATTCCCGCCTACTCTCATGTGGATGGTTTTGAACTCAAATTTGAGCCTTTTGTGAAGACTCCTAAAGGCAGCATCCGTCGTTTCATGTACAAGTAATAAATAAGGAGTACCTTTGCGGCGCTTTTATAAAGAACAGAAAAATGACAGAAAAGAGAGTTGTAATTACCGGCATGGGTGTTATCACATGCATCGGTAAGAATATAAGTGAGTTTAAGGACAGTCTGGAGAACGGCCGTTGCGGTATCAGCAAGATAGAGGGTCTGGACCGATTTGGTGAACTTACGGTCCATGTGGCCGGTCAGGTAAAGGATTTCAAGCCCACAGAGCTGGGTATGGATCCGGGCAGCGTCCGCCGCAGCGACAGGTTCAGCCAGTTTGGCATATGTGCCGCCATCCAGGCAATGGAGCAGAGCGGACTCAAGGCCGGCGATAACATTGAGCCGGGCCGTCTGGGCTGCTACGTAGGTTCTGGCATAGGCGGTATGCAGACTTTCATTGACCAGACACTTGTTATGGCCAATGAGGGCGCCAAGCGTGTATCGCCCCTGTTCATCCCCGAGATGATAGGCAACCTGGGTGCCGGCAACATAGCCATCAAGTTCAACGCACAGGGTCCCTGCCTGCCGGTAGTATCGGCCTGCGCCACATCAACCCACGCCGTTGGTGAGGCTTTCCGCGCCATCAAGTACGGTATGGCCGATGCAATCATCACCGGCGGCACCGAAGCCGCAGTCAACGAACTGGCCATAGGGGGATTCGCCAATATGAAGGCCCTGACCACAGTCGATGACCCTACACAGGCCTGCCTGCCGTTCGATGCCCGTCGCGGCGGATTCGTAATGGCCGAGGGTGCCGGAATCCTGATTCTGGAAGAGTATGAGCACGCCGTTAAGCGCAGTGCCCACATAATTGCCGAGGTTTGCGGATACGGAAA
>CADCLI010000140.1 GCA_902802285.1 uncultured Bacteroidales bacterium | reverse complement strand
GCATCCACAATGTCATCCGGATTCAGATGGCTCTTGCCAAGCGGCAGCCTGAACGAGAAGACACTTCCGCTAAGTCCGTCCATACGGTTTGAAGCCTTAATCTCACCTTGGTGCAAATGTATAAGTATCTGGCTGTAATTCAATCCTATACCCATACCCATTGTAACTGAAGTCAACTTGTTGTCTGCCCTGTAGAAACGGTCAAACACCTTGTTGGCCTCATCCTTATCCAAACCTATACCGGTATCCGATATCGACACCTCAACATAATTGTGCAACGGTCCGTTTGAACTGTCATCAGTACCAACCTCTACGTTCATCTCAATCGTGCCTTCATCGGGTGTATACTTGAATGCATTTGACAACAGGTTCATCATAACCTTGTCAATACTGTCACGATCTATCCAGACCGGCTGTTCTGACATGGTATGGTTGAATCTGAAATTGATATTGTGCCGTTCGGCAGTTTGAGTATATAGCTCAAACGGTCCCATCAGGAAGTTTATCAGGTCCGTCTCGGCAAAATGCAGCTGCATCTGTCCCTCATCATACTTACGCATATCCAGCAACTGGTTTATCAGAGAGAGTATTCTTGTAGAACTCTTGTGCATCTGGCGCAGGTTAGCCAGCATCTCGGCCGGAGTCCTGTCATCATGGATCATATCCTCCAAAGGTGATATCACCATAGTCATAGGTGCACATATCTCATGCGCCACATTGATGAATGACTGGAATTTGGCCTCATCCATCTCCCTTATGCGAGCTTTCTTCCTTATTCGGAGTGACACCATCAGCAGCACCAACGCAAGCAGAATGTATATGATCACAGCTAACGATGAAGCATACCATGGAGCCTCAACCCTGATAATGTACAGTTTAGGTATAGAGACTATGTCATTCAGCCTGGCGCGGACATAAAGAGTATATCGGCCGAATCCCAACTTTGAGAATGAGAACCGGTTCATGCCGGCAGGGTTACTCACCCATTCGCTATTGTCGGGGCTCATAGAATACTCATAGATTATGCTCATCTCGTCGCCATAGTTCAGAGTGCTGAATTCAAGCGTAAACGAGTTGTCCCTATATGCCAGACGGAACTGGTCAGAGATGCTTACAGGCAGTTCCGATATACGTTTGCCTCCGGACAGAGTCTCGGATGTTACCCGTTCTCCGTTAAGATAGAAGCCGGTCATTACCACCTGATTTACCGTTGATTCGGTAGTTATCATGTCCGGACAGAAAGCGGTTATTCCTATATTGCTGCCAAAATATACCATGTTGTCTGTTGCAGAGAAGGCCGATACCCTATTGAACGCCTTCTCCTCCGTGAAAAACCGGCTTACCTTAAAGCCATCAGGGTTTATCCTGTTCAGTCCGGCAGGTGTAGATGCCCATATCAGCCCGTTGTTATCCTTGACCATGCCGCGTATATCCTCGCCCAGCAGACCGTTTGAAGCGTTGATCAGATTCGTTTCACCACTGACGGTATTGTATACCACAATACCTTTTGTGGTACCAAGCCAGATAACCCCCTCTTTCTCCTCAAGTATGCTTGTACATCCCGCCGTCCCGATGGCTACAGAAAGTCTGTTATTGTCAATGAACGACCCGTTGTCGATGTCAAAGCAGTCTGCGCCGTTGTCATGGCCGATCCAGAGTCTGTTCCAACTGTCAATCATCATCAGGTGGATGCCGTCGTTGGTTAGAGACTGCCCCAGCCTGCTGTCCTTGGCAAAGGATGTATACAATTCAGTTTTCATTTCATCAGGGTCAAAACGGCTGAATCCGTTGCTTATCTCCGAATAGTAGATCCTGCCCTGCTTGTCCTCTGCGATAGATGTTATGTTAAGGTTCTCATCCCTGATTACAGTAGTAAGTTTGCCTGTCTTTTCATTGAGGAGCGCCAGTCCGCCGCTCGGGAAACCGGCCCATATCCTGCCACGGCTGTCCCTGAACAGACAACTTATGTAAGGAGAATCCCTGCCGTCCCTGATCACGACTCCGTCACTTGACAGACATGTCAGTCCGTTGTTGTTGTATCCAATCCAAAGCCTTCCCTGCGTATCTGTCTCCAATGCAGTCACCGTACCGGATACTTCCTCCTGATAATCTGACAGTTTCCAATAGTCAAATTCATTGTTTCCCTTAGTGACAAGTATCAGGTCTGAAAGGAAACAGCCTATCCACGTGTTACCGGCACGGTCCATATACATGGCGCTTACATCAAGCTTTTCCAGACTGTGGTCCGAAGGTTTCAGTTCCACCTGCCTTAGCTTGTTGTCCTTTGTCAGGGCCAGCATACCCTTACCGCGCAATGATATCTTCAGGCCGTCGCGGTCCATGAATGAGTGTGTTATCTCCCACAATCCCTCAGTTGGAGTAAGACGTGAGAATGTACGCCTTGAACCGTTCCACATATAAAGATGGTCGCTGGTTGTTATGTATATATTCCCGTTGGCGTCACCGTTTATACCTGTTATGTTACGGTCTAAAATATCATCCCTGAAAGGCGTAACCTTATCCAGTCTGGGATCGTAAAGCATTACCCCCGATGGCGTACCTACCCATATCGTACCCTCCTCATCCTCCAGTATTGTACGGAACCTTCCTCTGGCAGCAGGGTATGTATTCAGACTTACCACGCTGTTTACCTGGTCAGGATTGCCCGGGTCTATCCAATAGACTCCGTTACCAGGTGCAGCAACCCAGATCTTTCCGTCACTCAGCTGACATATCTGCTGTATATAAGGTGAACGGCTTCCCGGGAAATCCACAGTATGGAACTTTTTCTCATATGGTTTGAGATATTGCACTCCACGGTTCGTTCCTATCCATAATGTGCCGTCCTTATCGGCATAAAGACATCTCACATAGTTGCTCAAAAGTGAAAGAGAGTCATTGTCATCATGATAGAACTGATAGAAATTATATCCGTCATAACGGTTCAGGCCATTCTCCGTTCCTATCCAGATAAAGCCCGACATATCCTCGCAGATGGCATGGAAACGGTTATCCGAAACCTGTCCAATAGAGAAATGGTTTATCCTCTGTGCATATGCTGTGAACGGCACAAACAGAAACAGGAACAATGTTGATAAGTATTTGCGCATAATCGGTTGTTTGAATCCTGAAATGCAAATATACTCCTTTATTTCCATTTGTTCCATATTTAAACATCAGCAATGGAACAATTCTTAATATCCGGAACAGATGGAACAAAAACGCATCTTTTCTTTTTTAACGTCCGGCTTTTTTGGTTATAGTATTTACGGTTTTGGATTTGACGGATTGTTTTTTTCATGTAACTTTGGATATCTGTCACAGAAACATCACAAATTCAAAACCATACAACTATGAAAATTAAAATTGCATTACTTTCAGCAGTCCTGTCACTTATGACAGTCGTTCCGGTAAGAGCCGGCAAACATTGGGTAGCCACATGGGCCACGGCCGAACAGGTCGTAGAACCTCACAACTGCCCTCCCGCCCCGGGTCTGGAGAACAACTCCATCAGACAGATCGTACAGACATCCATAAGCGGTAAAGAGGTAAGGGTCAAGTTCTCAAATGAGTTCAGCAAGGGGCCTGTAACCATCAATGCCGCAGAGATAGCACAGGCTGCAACAGCAGGCAGCAGCAGCGATATCATTGCCGGAACAGAGGTCAGCCTCACATTCAACGGCAGCAAATCCGTAACCATCAAGCCGGGACAACTCGTCACATCCGATCCTGTCAGGTTCCCTATGGGTACACGTCAGAACGTTGCCATCACCATGCATATGGGCGAGGCCTCTTCAACCAGCGTGACAGGTCATCCCGGTTCACGTACCGATTCTTATATTATCGAAGGTCAGGGATCTGATTTTTCAAATGCAGTAAAGACCGCTCACTGGTACATCATCAATGCAATTGAGATCAAGGCTGAAAAGAAAGCCCGCGCCGTGGTAGTGCTGGGCAACTCCATCACCGATGGCCGCGGTTCGACCACGAATGAGCAGAACCGCTGGACAGACAATCTCTCACGCCGTCTGCTGGCCAATAAGAAAACCCGTCGCGTAGCTGTCCTTAACATGGGTCTGGGCGGCAACTGCATACTCAACGGCGGACTCGGCCCCACAGGTAAGAGCCGTTATCCGCGTGACCTTTTCCAGCAGGAAGGCGTCAAGTACATAATCCTGTTTGAAGGTGTCAATGACCTGGGCGGCCGTGGAGATGCCATATCTAAAGCAAAACAGATAATCGATGTTTACAAACAGATAATCGATGAGGCTCATGAGCGTGGCATTAAGGTCTATGGTGCCCCTGTAATGCAGTTTAAGGGCAACAACTATTACAGTGAGAACCATGAGGCCGGACGTCAGCAACTCAACCAGTGGATCCGCAGCAGCGGCTACTTTGACGGAGTCATTGATTTTGACGCTGCAATGGGTAATCCCGATGATCCTGCACAGCTCAATCCCAAATATCTGTTTGAGAACGACTATCTGCACCCCAATGCAGACGGTTACGTCAGGATGGGCGATTGCATCGACCTCAAACTCTTTGACAAATAATCGTTTAACAATATGTCATTAAAGTTAGTAAAAAGAGTTGTTCTGTTTAGTACGGTGGCTTTCATGTCACTGTCAGTGTTTGCACAGTTCCCGGGAGGCGGTGGTTTTCCCGGTGGTGGCGGATTCCCCGGCGGCGGCTTCGGCGGAGGTTTTCCGGGTGGTTTCGGCGGACGTTTCCCGTTTGATTCCG
>CADCLI010000139.1 GCA_902802285.1 uncultured Bacteroidales bacterium | reverse complement strand
CAGTACTTCATTCAACTACTCCCAGTTGTTTCCAGTTTTGAATTGTCTCAGTTACATCCTGTAGTGCCTGCTCAGGGGTTACGTCATACTCCTGACAGAGAGCTTCCGAGAGACTCTGGGCAGTAAAATCGCTCTGCTCCTGAGCCTGTTTCCATAGCCAGGCGGCGGTTTCGTTAAGGCTGAGCATGCGGCCAAAATTTATGGCATCAAGCCCTTCGCCCACTATCACGTTCTCGCCGCACACTGTGCGCAGTACAAATCCGTTCTTAATCTTCATATCTTATATTTTGCAGGTCTTAATAGTCTGAATCCAGCCAGGATATATCTTCTGAGCGGTCTTATCATATACCATATATGTGCCTTGGCCAGCTGAATGAATGAATCCAGCGGGCGGCGCCGTCCCTTCTCATCAACCACATGTGTGGCAACGGCAAGCACATTTGCCGGTGTGCAACTCTCTGTGCCGCAGGTGTTTCCGTCACCCATCAGGGTTATCCGGTCTGCCTCTGCCTTTATGATCCGATGCACTACATACCGGTCAGTACCCACTTGAGCAAGTACAACCTGGCCGCGCTGCAGGCTGCCGGTTTTTTGCAGTATCACGCTTTCGCGGCCGCCGAATATGAACGGTATCATGCTGCGTCCCTTGACAGGGAATGTCACGCTTACTCCGTCCTGTACCAGACGTACGGCCTCCTGTATGATCTGCTCATCGGTCATAGGGCAATGGTATCTTTACACAGGTGGGCAGCATCGGCATCGGGCAGGCAGTCCAAGTGCCATACGGGCACATTGCTGACCAGAGCGTTCTCAGTCTCATGCAGGCCGTCGGCAATGCTGTTGTCCCACCGCTTGCCCGATATGCTGGGCACCACTGCGGCGTATGCGCCGATGCCTGTAAGCCTTGTTATGCGGTTGTAGGGAGCCTGACTGAGCAGTACAATGCCGCCAATAGGAGCGCAATTATTGCGGTAGCAGGGTGTCTTGCCGCTCCATGGTGTGCCATAAACAACAGCGGTGCCATCGGCTTTGACGCGTACAGCAGGGTTGTCATCGTTCATGAGCTCTGTGCCGGGTATGTTTTGGAGCCACAGTCGTGCATGTGTACTCTTGCCCGTGCCACTCTTGCCCAGAAACATATACCCCTTGCCGTCCAGACTGACCGCCGCCGCATGAAACAACGCCGTATCAAGTGTGGCCGATGCCATAGCGAACTGTATCATAAGCGCATTGTCAACAGCCGCCTTAGTCAGGAATCCGCTAAGGTAAAGCGTACCTCTGCGGTATCCCGGCTCACAAACCAGCCATCCCGCAGTACGGCCACCAAACCGGAACTCAAACACCGGCTCTCCCTTCTCAGTATGTCCACAGATGATATCCTGCCCCTCCTCATCCTGGCTCAACTCCTCAACGTATTGTATCGGCCCTCCGTCTGCTACAGTGAGGCAGAACAGAGCATTTGTAGTTGTTTCTGCTATGAATGGTACATAATTACTGAGAAGCTTAATGATATTCTCATCGGCCTCCACGCAAAACAGATGTTCCGCAACTATGTAATTCACCTTATTCATTCCAAATAACGCAAAGGTAGCGATTTTTTAAATTCGGCCATGTAGCACAGGGAAACGATACTTTTGTGCTACGATGTTTTGCGATTTTATAAAATATATTTCATAAATTTGTAAAGTGAATTTTTTGAAATATGAAATACGAGAGACATCATTTGGAAATATTGAAGAGCCGGATGGCTGAACCTCGCAGGCGGATGCAAATTATTATGGGACCCCGCCAGGTGGGCAAATCAACCATCGTATATCAGTTCTGTGACAGTATTGACACCCCCTATGATTACTTCGCCGCCGATGCGGTAAACCGTTTCGAGACCGCATGGATTCCCAACCATTGGCAGGAGGCCAGGATGAAGATGGACCTTCACGGGGACAATGAACGCATTCTCATCATCGATGAAGTGCAGAAGATTGTCGGTTGGAGCGAGCAGGTAAAGAAAGAATGGGACGAGGATACCCGTAAAAAACGCAATCTGAAAGTCATTCTCTTGGGTTCGTCACGTGTTCTCCTTCAGAAGGGACTGAATGAATCTCTTGAAGGCCGTTTTGAACCTATCAAGATGGGTTATTGGGAGTGGAATGAAATGCGGGAAGCCTTCGGCTTCACTATGCAGCAGTACATTTACTTTGGCGGGTTCCCCGGTCTGGCTCCGGATATCCACGACGAAGACCGCTGGCGCAGTTTGATGGAAGATACCATCATAACCCCTATTCTTACGCGCGACATTCTGGAGATAGAGGAGATTCGCAATCCCGCCCTTCTGCGTCAGGTATTTGAGCTTGCATGTATTGAATCGGCCAGAGAACTCTCCCTCACCAAAACGCAGGGAACGATAAACAGCGGGACAGTGCCAACCATCAAGAATTACCTGAATGTCCTTGATCAGACCATGACGGTAAAGCCTTTGCAGAAATATGCACCATCAGTCATCAGGGAAAAGAATTCTGTCCCCAAGATGCAGGTTTACAACAGCGCTTTCCGAAACCGCTATGGTCAGTTTTCTTTTGAGGAGGCGGTAACCAATCCCACTGAGTGGGGGCGTCAGGTGGAATCAGCTGTAGGAGCACATCTTGCCAACCGTTCGCAATTAGATGGATTTGAGCTACTTTACTGGCGCGATGAGCATAAGAAAGAATGCGATTATGTTCTGAAGAAAGGCCAGGCCCTGGTTGCCATCGAGGTCAAAAGCAGCACCTCCGATGATACCTCCGGATTTGAGAAATTCAAGCAGCTTTACGCCGAAAACATAACGACCGCATTCATTGTCGGACCTGAGGGGCTTCCATTGGAAGATTTCTTTTGTCTTGACATCAGGAAACTTTTTAAAAAATAAGCCGATTGTTTTGTCATTTTGATATGAGTGTATAACTTTGCGACTGAAAATCGCGAAGGTAAGCTACACTCGGCATAACCAAGCAAGCTTGATTCTGCTCTCGTTTGCATTACCTTTGCAAGCACAAAACGTAAGAATAAACAGAGATTATATGCGACTGCAGGGCCTCATTATTATTGACATTATCATTCCGGACAACCGGTGTGAGAGAGCCTGACGCATATATCTGAACTAAGAAATAAAATGCAAAAGCCTTTCTCACAGATGTGAGAGAGGCTTTTTTAATTTAATTATGTATGTCAGACAGGATCATATTCTTTGACACCACACTCCGGGACGGCGAACAGGTCCCGGGCTGCCAGCTCAACACCATTGAGAAGATTGAGGTGGCACGCCAGCTTGAGCAGTTGGGTGTGGATGTGATTGAGGCCGGATTTCCGGTAAGCAGCCCGGGCGATTTCAACTCGGTAGTGGAGATATCAAAAGCCGTGAGCAACCCTATTATCTGCGCCTTGACCCGTGCCGTTGAGGCCGATATTGACGCAGCCGCCGATGCTCTGCAGTACGCCAGACTGAAGCGAATCCACACCGGAATAGGTACCAGTGACGAGCACATCCGCTACAAATTCAACAGCACCCGTGACGAGATCCTGGAGCGCGCCGTGGCAGCCGTAAAATATGCAGCCTCCAAGCGCTGTGAGGTGGAGTTCTATGCCGAGGATGCCGGACGTACCGATAATGAATACCTGGCACGCGTGGCCGAGGCCGCAATAAAGGCAGGCGCCACCATAATAAATATACCGGATACAACAGGCTACTGTCTGCCCGATGAGTTCGGAGCCAAGATAAAGTACCTGATGGAGCATGTAGATGGCCTGGCTAACGGTAAGGCCATACTCTCCACACATTGCCACAACGACCTGGGAATGGCCACGGCCAACACCATGAGCGGAATCCTGAACGGAGCCCGCCAGGTAGAGGTGACCATAAACGGAGTGGGCGAGAGAGCCGGCAACACGTCGCTCGAGGAGATTGCCATGATACTCAAGTGCCACCATAACATACCGCTGGAGTGCGGAATCAATACCCAGCGCATAACCGCCGCCAGCCGTCTGGTATCATCGCTCATGAGCATGCCGGTGCAGTTCAACAAGGCAATAGTGGGCCGTAACGCGTTTGCCCACTCAAGCGGCATACATCAGGACGGTGTGCTCAAGAACACCAGTACGTATGAGATAATCAACCCCAAGGATATAGGTCTGGAGGAGGCCAACATAGTACTGACCGCCCGCTCGGGACGCGCAGCACTCAAACACCGTCTCAATGATCTTGGCGTAAAGGTTGATGCAGTGGCAATGAACCGCATATATGAGGCATTCCTGAAACTGGCCGACAAGAAGAAGGAGCTTACCGATGATGATATACTGATGTTGGCCGGGGCCGATGTGGCCGCCAAGCGTCATGTAAAACTGGAGGCGCTGGAGGTGACTACCGGAAAAGGTGTGGTACCCGATGCCACCATACGTCTGAACGTTGATGGCCGTTCATTCAGTGCCCGGTCAACCGGAAACGGACCGCTGGATGCATCCATCAAGGCGCTCAAGCAGATAATCCGCCGCACCATGACGCTTAAGGAGATGACAATCCAGGCGCTGTCCAAGGGATCGGACGATATGTGTAAGGTACACATGCAGGTGGAGAATGACGGACATCTGTACTACGGATTCGGGTCGGACACCGATATAGTAACCGCCAGTGTGGAGGCATATATAGACTGTATAAACAAATTCAAACCGGAGAGTGATGGGAAAGACGCTGTTTGACAAGATATGGAGCGCCCATGTGGTGCAGTCAGTCCCCGACGGACCTGACGT
>CADCLI010000138.1 GCA_902802285.1 uncultured Bacteroidales bacterium | reverse complement strand
CCTTTACGCAGTCCGCATGATAGAGAAACATATTATCCTTAACGAGGCTGATCCTGCAGTGTTTTACGGGGTCAACAACACCAATCTGCAACTTATCAAAGCCCTCTTTCCCAAGCTGCGCATAGTAGCCCGGGGCAATGTGATGCGCATTATGGGTGATGAGGACGAGACCTCCCGTTTTGAGCAGGCCGTGCGCCAACTCGAGATGTACTGCGCCAAGTACAATTCACTCAAGGAGGAGGTAATTGTTGATATCGTGAACGGCCAGGATCCCGGCGGAGAGAAGAGTTCGGATGTGATACTGTTCGGAGTGACAGGACGTCCTATCCTGCCCCGCAGCCTCAACCAGAAGAAACTGGTTACCGATTATGAGACTCACGATATGCTCTTTGCCATCGGACCTGCCGGATCCGGTAAGACATATACGGCTATAGCACTTGCCGTACGTGCTCTCAAGAACAAGGAGGTCAAGCGCATAGTTCTGTGCCGTCCCGCAGTTGAGGCGGGAGAGAAACTGGGATTCCTGCCCGGCGATATGCGTGAAAAGATAGATCCGTTCCTGCAGCCACTCTATGATGCCCTGCAGGATATGATTCCTACTGCCAAACTTAAGGAGTACATGGATCTGAACATAATCCAGATAGCGCCGCTGGCATTCATGCGCGGCCGCACGCTGAATGACGCCGTGGTCATCCTTGATGAGGCCCAGAATACCACACCGCAGCAGATCAAGATGTTTCTGACCCGTATGGGCTGGAACACCAAGATGATAGTGACCGGCGACCTCACACAGATTGACCTGCCTCCCACACAGATATCCGGCCTTGTCCAGGCTCTGGACGTACTGGAGGGAATAGAGGGGCTGAGCATCATACGCATGACCAAGAAGGATATCGTGCGACACAAACTGGTAACCCGCATCGTAGATGCTTACGACAGATACGATCAGACGCACAAGGAAGTAAAAAGAATTTCTAAAAAAGATAACAATGAGCAAAGCGTTGACAAGAACTGATTTCCAGTTCAAAGGACAGAAGAGTGTTTATCACGGCAAGGTTCGTGACGATTATAACATCGATGATGACCCGATGGTCATGGTTGCCACAGACCGCATATCGGCCTTTGACGTTATACTGCCCAAGGGTATTCCTTTCAAGGGTCAGGTTCTGAACCAGATTGCAGCCAAGTTCCTGGATGCCACAGCCGATATCTGCCCCAACTGGAAACTGGCCACCCCTGATCCTATGGTTACCGTAGGTTTGAAGTGCGAGGGTTTCCGAGTTGAGATGATCATTCGCGGTTATCTGACCGGCTCTGCATGGCGTGACTATAAGAACGGTTGCCGTAACCTTTGCGGAAATATCCTGCCCGAGGGCATGAAGGAGAACCAGAAGTTCGCCGAGCCCCTGATCACCCCCACCACCAAGGCCGAGGAGGGTCACGATGAGAACATCTCCAAGGAGGAGATCATCAAGCAGGGTCTGGTAAGCAAGGAGGATTACGAGGTTATGGAGCAGTACACCCGTGCCCTATTCAAGCGCGGTACCGAGATTGCCGCACAGAAGGGTCTCATCCTGGTTGACACCAAGTATGAGTTCGGCAAGCGCGACGGTAAGGTTTATCTGATTGACGAGATTCATACCCCCGACAGCTCACGTTACTTCTACGCCGACGGCTATCAGGAGAAATTCCTCAAAGGCGAACCCCAGAAACAGCTTTCCAAGGAGTTTGTACGCCAGTGGCTCATTGAGCATAACTTCATGAACCAGCCCGGTCAGGTTATGCCCGAGATCACCGATGCATACGCAGATACCGTTTCGGAGCGTTACATCGAACTCTACGAGCACATTGTAGGCGAAAAATTCGTAAAGGAGAGCGGCACTGACCTTGCAGCCCGTATTGAGAAAAACGTAACCGACTGGTTATCCAAAAGATAATGATTATGACATTCCCTTTCCTTGTAGTTCTTTTTTTAATTTTTCTGGCTCTTGTAAAAAGAGTCAACAGTAAACTTAATGACCCCGATGACTCATCACTGGGGAGTGACACTTCTGCATCTCAGGAAACTGAAACAGCAAAAGACGATGATTTCCCGCCTGTAGAAGAGGAATTCAAGGAAAGAAGGGAACCGGAGAAAGAACCCGAACCGGTTTATACACAAACCGTGGAGCCGGAACCTGAACCGGAACCCAAGGTAACGCCCGAACCGGAAATGCCCCAGAAGTCTTACGACAGGCTTTTCGGACTTATAGGCAAGCCTCTGGCCCACTCCACATCCATGATCCGATTCAACAAGTTCTTCCGTGAGCAGCATATAAACGCCCACTACAACAATTATGAACTTGAGAGTATTGAGGATGTGACCAAGCTGGTAGAGAAATATCCCAACCTGTGCGGATTCAACGTCACAATACCCTACAAGCAGGATATAATTCCCTACCTGAACCGTCTGGACGAGACGGCAAAGGCTATCGGCGCAGTCAACACCGTAAAGGTGCTGCACCGGGACGGAGGAGTTGAGCTGGTAGGTTACAATACCGACTGGACAGGTTTCACCAAATCATTCGGTGAGCTGCTGGAGGGCCACAGCAAGGCGCTCATCCTGGGAACAGGAGGCGTATCCAAGGCTGTAAAGTTTGCCCTTGACAAGATGGGAATAGAGAACAAGTTTGTATCACGCAACTCTAACTTTGAAATCATGGGTTATTATGAGCTCTCACCTTCGGTAATGGAAGAGTATGACGTGATAGTAAACTGCACTCCCATGGGTATGTGGCCCGATGTAAACCAGTGCCCCGATATTCCATACGGATTCCTGTCCGATAAGCATCTGCTGCTTGACGTGATAGCCAACCCAGACGAGACGCTATTCATGAAAAAGGGACGTGAGCATGGGGCTACCGCCAAGGGAGGTAAGGATATGCTTGAGCAACAGGCTGTTGCAGCCTGGCAGATCTGGGACAGAATTGGAGAATAACTGAAAGATGAAAAGGTTGTCATTCGTACTGTTTCTGATACTGGGCACCCTGTCGGCCTCAGCCAAGATATACAAGCCGTCCGATATCAGGCCTGTCCACCTTGAGGACAGGAACCGTTACGTATGCAATCCTGACGGTATATTGTCACAATCGGCAGTAGACCGTATAGACGCCGCCTTCCGCACAATCGAGGACAGCACCGGCATCCAGTCATTGATAGCCGTTTTAACAGACATCGACCCGGATGACAGCTTTGAGTTTGCCCACCAGCTGGGTGAGACCGTAGGTGTAGGCCGGTCCAGTTCGGACAACGGTCTTGTAATCCTGCTCAGTACCGGTGAGCGCTGTGTGCAGTTTGCAACCGGTTACGGCATTGAAGGAATACTTCCTGACGCCTTATGCAAGCGTGTCCAGGAGCGTTACATGAACAGCTACTTTGCCGATAATGACTGGGATGCAGGTATGGTTGCAGGCGCCGAGGCGCTGAAAGAGATTCTGCTGAACGGTGAATATGAGAACGATGATGATGAGACGGACAAGATGGCGGTAATTGCAGGACTCATCACAATAATCGGATTATTTATTGTAATAGCAGGATTAATTCTATTGTTTGACCGCAGAAGCCGTAAGTGTCCCAGATGCGGACAGATTGCGCTCAAACAGGTTGGCATATCAACTATATCAAAGCATAATGGTGTCAAGAAGGAACTCATCACCTTCAAATGTACTCACTGCGGATATATAATGTCCAGGAACCGCACATCGTACTACTCTACCGGTAATAGCGGCGGAGGACATATCGGAGGCGGTCCACACATCGGAGGTGGCGGATTCGGAGGCGGAGGAGGCCATTTTGGCGGAAGTTACGGAGGAGGCCATTTTGGCGGAGGAGGTGCCGGATCACGTTTTTAAACAGAAAGTAAACTGATAAAACTATAGAAAGATGAAAAAGAAAAGTACTTGGATTATCATTGGTGTAATCATTCTGGTTGTTATCTGGGCCATCGGCATCAATAACAAGATGGTGACAATGGAGGAGAACGTAAGTAAGGCATGGGGCAACGTGGAGAACGTATACCAGCGCCGCGCCGACCTTATCCCCAACCTTGTGAACACTGTAAAGGGTTACGCAGCACATGAGACATCTACCTTTGAGGCCGTAGTGAATGCACGCGCCAAGGCAACATCGATCACTGTCAACCCCGAGGACATGACAGCCGAACAGCTAAAGGAGTTCCAAAAGGCACAGAATGAGGTTGGAGGTGCACTTGGCCGTCTGATTGCCATCAGCGAGTCATATCCGGAACTCAAGGCCAATGAGAATTTCAAGGAGCTGCAGGCACAACTTGAGGGTACCGAGAACCGCATTGCCGTAGAGCGCCGCAACTTCAACGAGTCTGCCAACGGTTACAACACTTTTATCCGCAAATTCCCGCAGAGCATCATAGCCGGTATGCGCGGCTTTGAGAAAAAGCCCTATTTCGAGGCCGAGGAAGGTGCAAACAAGGCTCCCAAAGTAGAATTCTGATGGAATCAAACGAACGTTATATGCTGCGTGGCGTATCGGCATCCAAGGAGGATGTACACAACGCCATCAAGAACATAGACAAAGGTCTTTATCCCAAGGCCTTCTGCAAGATCATTCCCGATATCCTGGGCGGTGATCCCGAGTATTGCAACATAATGCACGCCGACGGTGCAGGTACAAAGTCTTCATTGGCATACGCCTACTGGAAAGAGACCGGCGACCTGTCCGTATGGAAAGGTATTGCACAGGATGCCCTTATCATGAATATCGATGACCTGCTCTGCGTTGGTGCTGT
>CADCLI010000137.1 GCA_902802285.1 uncultured Bacteroidales bacterium | reverse complement strand
TAGCGCCGCCGCGTACAATATCACCACCTGCAAAGATGGTAGGTATTGATGACTGCATGCTCTCGTTTACGGCGATGGTGTTCTTGCGGCCCAGCTCCAGTCCTTCGATAGACTTGGGAACTATCGGGTTGGGGGATACGCCTACTGCTACGATTACCATATCTACATCGATTGTGATGGTCTCGCCGGTGGGAACCGGGCTGCGGCGGCCGCTTGCATCGGGCTCACCAAGTTCCATCTTCTCCAGGACAGCCTGCTTTACACGACCGTTCTCATCGCCGATGTAGCGGACGGGGTTGTGCAGGGTCATGAACTCTACACCCTCCTCCTTGGCGTGCTTGACCTCCTCCAGACGGGCGGGCATCTCCTCCTCACTGCGGCGATAAACGATCATGGCGCGCTCGGCACCCAGACGCAGGGCTGTGCGGACAGAGTCCATAGCGGTGTTACCGCCACCAACTATCATCATCTTCTTACCGAATGTTATGGGGGTATCGGACTCCTTGCTTGCGGCATCCATCAGGTTGACGCGGGTCAGATACTCGTTTGATGACATTATATTGATAAGGTTCTCACCCTCAATGTTCATGAAGTTGGGCAGACCGGCACCTGAGCCTACGAATATGCCCTTGTAACCCTCCTGCTCAAGCTCGCTTACCTTGATGGTCTTGCCTACGATGCAGTCCTTTACGAACTTGACACCCATCTTCTGCAGGTTCTCAATCTCCACGTCAACAATCTTGTTGGGCAGACGGAACTCGGGGATACCGTACTTGAGCACACCGCCAATCTCATGCAGGGCCTCAAATACTGTTACATCATAACCAAGCTTGGCCATATCGCCGGCAAATGACAGGCCCGAAGGACCTGAGCCGATAACGGCTATCTTCTTGCCGTTGGGTGCTGCAACCTCAGGTACCGATATGTTACCGCTCTCGCGCTCGTAATCGGCAGCAAAACGCTCCAGATAACCTATGGCAACAGGCTTCTTGCCCATCTTAAGGTGTATGCACTTGCTCTCGCACTGCTTCTCCTGCGGGCATACGCGGCCGCAGACGGCGGGCAGGGCACTGGTGTGCTTGAGCACCTTGGCGGCGGCCAGGTAGTTGCCGCGCTCTATATTCTTGATGAATGAAGGAATCTCTATGTTTACGGGGCAGCCCTCCATGCAAGAGGGATTTGCGCAGTCAAGGCAACGCTTGGCCTCCAGCAGAGCCTGCTCCTCGGTAAGACCCTGATTAACCTCCTCACGGCGGCTGTGACGACGGTAGTCAGGAGCCAGCTCGTTCATAACACAACGCTCAATGGCGGTGCGGTCCTTGGGTTTCATGGTGGCGCGCAGGTCAACTCTCCACTGTGCGTTGCGGTCGGTCAGAACCTCAATGGGGTCAACGTTGGCGTTGGCTTTGGCGTTGGCGTTGGCTTTGGCATTGGCATTGGCGTTGGCATTGGCGTTGCTGTAGCAGTAAGCCTCCTCAAGTTTCTTCATCTCCTCGCGCTCGGTCTCCTTAAAGGCACCCATACGCTTCATCATGCCGTCCCAGTCAACCTCGTGGCCGTCAAACTCGGGTCCGTCCACGCAAACGAACCTGGTCTTGCCGCCTACGCTTACACGGCAGGCGCCGCACATGCCGGTACCGTCCACCATGATGGTGTTAAGGGATACATCGGTGGAGATATTGTATTTCTTGGTGAGCAGGCAGCAGAACTTCATCATTATGGCGGGGCCGATGGCAAAGCACTTGTCAATCTTCTCGCGGTTGATCACCTCTTCCATACCTACGGTTACCACACCCTTGTTGCCGTATGATCCGTCATCGGTCATGATGATGGTCTCATCGGCATACTTGCGTACCTCATCCTCCAGTATGATAAGCTCTTTGGTACGACCGGCCAGAACGGCTATTACCTTGTTGCCGGCCTCCTTCAAAGCCTTGATGATGGGGAGCATGGGAGCTGTACCCACACCGCCGCCGGCGCACAGGACTGTACCGAATTTTTCAATGTGTGTGGCCTGGCCAAGAGGACCAACCACGTCAGTAATCATATCGCCAGCCTCAAGTTTGCAGAGACGGTTGGTTGAAAGGCCGATGCGCTGTACTACCAGTGTGATAGTGCCGCGCTTTACATCGGAGTCTGCAATTGTAAGCGGAATTCGCTCACCTTTCTCACCGATGCGGATGATTACAAAATGACCTGCCCTGCGTGACTTGGCAATTAGCGGAGCCTCAACTTCAAACTTGAATACATTCTCTGAAAACTGTTGCTTGGATACAATCCTGTTCATATTTTGTAGTTTTTCTGTTCAATCGGTTTTTTTGTCGCGCAAAGTTATCAATTAATGCTTTTTGTATCTATATTTGTGTTATCTAATTTTAAGAAAGGACTAATATTTTGCATTTATTTGCAGAAGTATTGGATGTAAAATAAGTATTTATACAAAAAAAACGATGAGCTATCTGCGTTTTGAAAAGACCCTGATGACCAATTTGGAAGAGACGCTTCCCAGGGAGATTCTGCGGACCAACCGTTCGGGTGCCTACCACTGCACCACGATAGTTGACTGCAACACCCGCAAGTACCATGGTCTTCTGGTTGTACCTCTGCCCGAACTTGACGATGAAAACCATGTTCTGCTGTCCTCATTGGATGAAACGGTCATTCAGCACGGCGCCGAGTTCAACCTTGGTCTGCATCAGTATTGGGGTTATAATTTCAGTCCTAAAGGTCACAAATACATACGTGAATTCAACTGTGACAAGGTGCCTACCACCATATATCGCGTGGGCGGCGTTCTGCTCAAGAAGGAGAAACTCTTTGAGCATAACGAAAACCGCATACTTATACGATATACGCTCATGGACTGCCACTCCGAGACCACACTGCGTTTCCAGCCGTTCCTGGCATTCCGCAGCGTGCGTCAGTTCACTCATGAGAACAGCAACGCCAGCCGCGAGTACCGCGAGGTTGAGAACGGTATAGCAACCTCCATGTATCCCGGATATCCGGAGCTGTTCATGCAGTTCAGCAAGAAGGGTGAGTTCGTGTTCCGTCCCGACTGGTACCGCAAGTTCGAGTACTCAAAGGAGTTGGAGCGCGGATATGAGTTCAATGAGGACCTCTATGTGCCCGGTTACTTTGAGATGCCCATTAAGAAAGGTGAGAGCATAGTATTCTCGGCCGGCATCAAGGAGGTCAGCACCAAGGGACTCAAACGCACATTTACAATCGAGGCCAACGAACGTACCCCGCGTGACAATTTCTATCACTGCCTCAAGAATGCCGCACACCAGTTCCATAACAAGGTGGGAGGACACCATTACGTGCTGGCCGGCTACCCGTGGTTCAAGTGCCGCGCCCGCGATATGTTCATATCCCTTCCCGGACTGACCCTGGCTATTAAAGAGGTCGGAGAGTTTGAGAGTGTCATGAATACGGCATCGGAGGCTATACGTGATTTTATAAAAGGTGTTCCGTGCAAGCTTCAGATATATGAGATAGAGCATCCCGACGTGCTGCTTTGGGCTGTCTGGGCCATCCAGCAGTACGCCAAGTATACATCCCGTGAGCAGGCCTGGAACAAGTACGGCAAACTGCTTACCGAGATAATGGACTTCCTCAGGCACAACCGTCATTACAACTTCTTCCTGCACAGCAACGGATTGGTACACATAAATGGTAAGGAGAAGGCCGCCACATGGATGAACTCCACCGCAAACGGCGTACCTGTAATACCCCGTACCGGCTATGTGGTTGAGATAAACGCCCTCTGGTATAATGCGCTTATGTTTGTGGCAGACCTTACAAAAGAGTTCGGCAAGCCCGATTATTCCAAGCGTCTGGAGACTCTGGCCGCCAATGCAGGCAAGTCGTTCGTCAAGACGTTCCTGAATCAGTACGGCTACCTGTATGACTTTGTGGATAAGGATGCCCCTGACTGGAGTGTCCGCCCCAACCAGATATTCGCAGTGGCACTGGATTACTCTCCGCTGGACCTCAAACAGCAGAAGGCAGTTGTGGATATAGTGACCAAAGAGTTGCTTACCCCCAAGGGCCTGCGCTCGCTCAGCCCCAAGAGCCTGGGTTACAACCCCAACTATGTGGGACCGCAGCGTGAGCGTGATTATGCTTACCATCAGGGTACCGCATGGCCCTGGCTGGCAGGATTCTACTTTGAGGCATACCTCAAGGTATTCAAGATGAGCGGACTCTCATTCGTGGAGCGTCAGATGATAGGATATGAGGATGAGATGACATCGCACTGCATCGGTTCACTGCCCGAACTCTTTGACGGCAACCCGCCGTTCAAGGGCCGCGGCGCCGTATCGTTCGCAATGAATGTGGCCGAGATACTGAGGACTATAAAGATGATTAATGAATTTCAATAAATAAACTCGAGATATGAAGGTACTGATGTTCGGCTGGGAGTTTCCGCCCCATATCCTTGGAGGATTGGGAACGGCCAGTTTCGGATTGACAAGAGGACTGGCAAATCAGGGGAACGTGGACATTACGTTCTGCCTGCCCAAACCATGGGGCGATGAGGATCAGAGTTTCATGAAGATAGTAGGTATGAACACTGTTCCCGTGGTGTGGAGAGACCCCGACAAGGGTGTGCTCCAGCAGCGTTATCCGTGGATGAATGCCGATGACTACTATCGTTTCCGTGACCATATCTATGCCGATTTCAACAATCTGTACACCAATGACCTGGGTTGCATAGAGTTCTCCGGCCGATACCCGGACAATCTGCAAGAGGAGATCAACAACTACTCCATAGTGGCAGGCGTAGTGGCACGAACACAGGAGTTTGACATAATCCACTCCCACGACTGGCTNGGCATACACGCCAAGCAGGTGAGCGGCAAGCCGCTGGTGATACATGTCCATGCAACGGACTTTGACCGTAGCCGCGGCAACGTGAACCCCACCGTCTATGCCATCGAGAAGAACGGTATGGACTACGCCGACCACATCATGTGTGTGAGTGAACTGACCCGTCAGACCGTCATCAACAAGTATCATCAGGATCCGCGCAAGGTATCCACCATGCATAATGCAGTGGAGCCCCTGCCGCAGGAGATTCAGGATATAGTACCCCAGAAGAAACCGCATGAGAAGGTAGTCACTTTCCTGGGCCGAATAACCATGCAGAAGGGTCCCGAGTATTTTGTCGAGGCCGCTGCACTCGTTCTTAAGCGTACCCGCGACATCCGTTTCTGCATGGCAGGAAGCGGTGACATGATGAACGCCATGATAACTATGGCAGCCGAACGCGGTATTGCCGACCGTTTCCATTTCCCGGGATTCATGAAAGGCAGGCAGGTGTATGAATGCCTCAAGGCCAGCGATGTCTATATAATGCCGTCGGTTTCCGAGCCATTCGGCATTTCTCCGCTGGAAGCCATGCAGTGTGAGGTGCCCACCATCATATCCAAGCAGTCCGGTTGTGCCGAGATCCTGGACAAGTGCATCAAGGTGGACTATTGGGATATCCATGCCATGGCCGATGCCATCTACTCGATCTGTAACTACCCGGCACTTTATGAGTATCTCAAGGTGGAGGGAAAGAAGGAGGTCGATGCCATCACATGGGATAAAGTGGGAGAGCGTATTCTGGCACGTTACAAGAAACTGCTGGGCATTAAATGAATTTAGAATAAAAAGAAAAACAAGATATGAAAACAATCTGTCTGTATTTTGAGATTCATCAGATTATCCATCTCAAGAGGTACCGTTTCTTTGATATAGGTACAGACCACTATTATTACGATGATTATGCCAATGAGACCAGCATAACCAATATCGCCGAGAACTCATATATCCCGGCACTGAAGACGCTCATTGACATGGCCCGCAAGAGCGAGGGTGCCTTCAAGGTAGCCCTGTCGCTGTCAGGCGTCGGTCTGGAACAGTTGGAGCGTTATGCGACCCAGGTGATAGACCTGCTTCAGGAACTGAACGAGACCGGTTGCGTGGAGTTCATTGCCGAGCCTTATTCACACGGTCTGGCATCATTGGCTCCCAACGGAGAGAAGTCATTCCGTGAGGAGGTAAAGCGTCAGGTTGACAAGATAAACCAGCTTTTCGGTCAGAAACCAAAGGTATTCCGCAACTCCAGCCTTATCTACGATGATGAGATAGGCGGTCTGGTGGCCGATATGGGATTCAAGGGAGTGCTTACCGAGGGTGCCAAGCACATCCTGGGCTGGAAGAGCCCCCATTACCTCTATCACTGCGCTCTCAATCCCAACCTGAAGGTATTTACCCGTGACTACAAGCTGTCCGATGACATCAGCCTGAGATTCTCCAATCCTTCATGGGAGGCATATCCGCTTATGGCCGACAAGTACATGGACTGGATTGCCCAGAGCCCCGAGGAGGACGGTGTGTTCAACATTTTCATGGAGCTTTGCGCACTTGGAATATATCAGCCGCTCAGCTCAAATATCCTGGAGTTCATGAGCAACCTGCCGGTTGCCGCACGTGAGCGTGGCATAGGATTCCAGACCCCGTCGGAGGTAATCAAGACCCATAAGTCCGTTTCATCGATAGATGTCCCGTATCCTATGTCATGGAATGATGAGGAACGTGATACAAGCTGCTGGCTGGGTAATGTGATGCAGCGTGAGGCCTTTGACAAGCTCTATTCAATAGGAGAGCGTGTCATCCTGGCTAATGACAGACATCTGCGTCAGGACTGGGATTATCTGCAGGCCAGCAATAACTTCCGGTTCATGACCACCAAGAACAATGCCGTGTCAATGGATCGCGGAATCTATGAGTCACCGTATGATGCGTTCACCAACTACATGAACATCCTGGGTGATTTCCTGCAGAGAGTAAACTGGGCTCTGCCTTTGGATATCGATACCGAGGAGCTCAACGCCTTCCAGACCACCATAAGTAACCAGGACAAGAAGATCCAGTCACTTGAGAGACAGGTGGCACGTCTTAAGGCTGCGGCCGATAAGCCCAAGAAGAATAAATGACAGTTGAGAACTGAAAAAAAGAAGGGTTCGGTGTGTTTCCGAACCCTTTTTTTGTCAGAACCTGGAGCGGATTGTCTTGATCTTTATCGGAGTATCCCCACCGATAAGTTTAACCTGATGGAGTGATATGTCAAGTGTGTAGTTCAGAACAGCATTCCTGGAGTCAAGAATCGGAGTTACTGGAATAAGGAGAACCTTGTTCCAATCCGGATAAGCCTGTTCATATGCTTCAAGCCCTCCGTTCTGCAGTGTTTTGCCGTTTTCCTCAAGCCATTCAGATCGGTCGTTGTATATCTTTTCAACCATTGCGGCAATGTTCTCATAAGTATATGTGCCGTATTTGCTTGAGTAGGATGCCACGTATGATTCAGTGTTGTCTGTCAGGCTGTTCTTGCTGAAAAACTCTCTGGTTCTATCCTTGCGTATCAGTAGCAGGTAAGAGGGGACAGATGGCTTGTAAGTGGCTGATGGGGTTACGGATGTTGACAACCTTAACATTGCTGAGTTGAGAACATACTCATTGCTTCTCATGTCATCTATCGGTAGGGTTATCTCTGTCAGTACTCCGAACGGGCTCCTTATCCATGTGCTTGTATTGTCATTAATCTCGGCATCAAGGCCGGTCCATCTGAAACAGTTGGCCTGTATAACCTCGCTGTTACCCGAAAACTCGGCCATCAGAGACTCGACTGTCGGTTCATCATTCTTATCAGTCCCGATGAACTTGAAGTTAACCTCAAGAACCGTGCGGTCCACAAAAAGTATGGTCCCGTCTCCCTGTGTGCAACGGACATAGAATCCTTTTAAGACATTGTTCATGAACGATGTGGCATCGGCAAAATAGTGTCTTGTGGATGGGTCGAAATATGACTCAAGGATAAATCCGGCTATTGAGTCGGGCAGAGGGACTGTAATACTTGGGTAATAACCGGACAGGCTCCGGATTGAATCCGGATTCTGCATATTGTTTCCTGATACTGTAATACTTGCAAGCGGCTTTGAACCGGTGTCACAGAACTGGTCGGGATCAATATCAGGGTAATAACGCATCTGGGAATCCATCATCCGGTCAAGAGGGAAGATTTCTATCTTAATGGAATTTTCGGGACTTCCGAAGAAATATTTGTAATAAAGTTTGATATTGGCGTAATAAGGTTTCTGTCCGGCAACCTTGTTTACAAACCATTCCGGGAAGACATGATCACCTATGCCATAGACTGAGTCTGCCAGATAAAGATTCTCCATACAACCGATTTGTGTGAGATAGCCGGACTCAAACGTGGCACCGCTGTTCTGCTCGGTATAACGTCCGAGACAGCATACCGAACTCATTATTGTCAGGGAATCAACTGCAGGAATTGTGCGTGAAACGGCAAAACAGGAATCATCTTTAACCGTAATCACATCATCCTGAGGGGTGAGAGAGCCTCCCAGTCCTGATGTATTATCGTCACATGAAATCAGAAACAGAACTGCAAACAGGCTGCAAACTGTCGTC
>CADCLI010000136.1 GCA_902802285.1 uncultured Bacteroidales bacterium | reverse complement strand
CTCTCCTGAATGTCCGAAAGGAGGATTACCCATATCGTGTGCCAGACATGCGGCCGATACTATGTTGCCTATCTCTGTTATGTTGGTTCCGGTCAGTTCAGGATGGACCCGAATCAGTTCGCGGGAGACGTTGTTTCCTAATGAACGACCGACGCAGGCCACCTCAAGGCTGTGTGTGAGGCGGTTGTGTACAAATACGCTTCCCGGCAGCGGAAACACCTGTGTCTTGTTCTGCAATCTCCTGAAAGGAGCAGAGAATATCAGTCTGTCATAGTCACGCAGGAATGCGGAGCGGTCATCCTTGTGGAGAGTCTCTATGCCTTCCATACCAAGCCGCTTGGCCGAAATGAGTCTTTCCCAATCCATCTTGTTTTCTGTTTGTGTCAAAATTAATGGTTTTTCGGATGAATTCTGACGGAGTTGGCGGTATATTTGCTATTTTCGCTGTACGAAACCAAAATACCTCTGCATTATGAAGGTCAAGATAATAAACCGTTCCCATCACGCGCTTCCTGAGTATGCCACATCTCAGTCTGCAGGCGTGGATCTGAGAGCCAACCTTGATGAACCCGTAGTGATGAAGCCGATGGAGCGTCGTCTGATTCCCACCGGTCTCTACATCTCGCTCCCGGCTGGATTTGAGGCTCAGGTCCGTCCGCGCAGCGGTTTGGCAATAAAGAAGGGAATAACCGTTCTGAACACTCCCGGCACCATCGATGCCGATTACCGTGGAGAGATAGGCGTAATACTGATAAACCTGTCCCAGGATGATTTTACGGTCAATGACGGAGAACGTATAGCCCAGATGATAATAGCCCGTCACGAGCAGGCTGAGTGGATCCGGGTCGACACTCTCGACGAGACCGAACGCGGAGCCGGAGGATTTGGTCACAGCGGGGTCTGAAATCAGTTTATTACCGATGAAAAGGGTTATTTCCATATCCGTTCTGTTGATGTTTCTGGCAGCACAGTATTCATGCAGCCCGATACGTCGCACATTGGCGGATCCTCTGGTCAAGTCAGCAACAGACTCTTTTGCCAGTGACTATTTCTTCACTGAGGGTGTCAGGATGCACAATGAGGGACGTTATGATGCAGCAATGGACCTGATATCCAGAAGCCTGGATTACGACTCCGTATCAGCAGCCGCATGCTACAATATGGCTCAGTACTTCATGTCACTGAATGACAGGAGCCTTGTTGAGAAATACAGTGAAACGGCCAGAAATCTCCTGTTAAGAGCAATCCGACAGGCTCCGGACAACTACTGGTACCGCCGTCTGCTGGCATTGGGTTATCTGCGCCAGAACCGAAATGCAGAGGCGATAGAGCAATATGAAGAGATTTCACGCCGTTATCCCGGCCGTACAGACGTCCTCATTACGTTGGCAGGCCTTTATGACGATGCAGGCGATTTTGAGAAGGAGCTCTGGGCTCTGCGACGTTACGGAAGACTGGAGGATGCCGATGATGAACTCAAGTTCCAGAGATTTGTCTGCTATCTCCAGATGGAGAAACTGGATTCGGCATACTTTGAGTCAGACAACCCCGGTCAGATTATAGAACTCCTGATGAATACCACCAGAGATATGGCCGAACGTGCCGAGACCCAGATGGACTATACAAGAAGCCGGGCACTTCTGGATGTTTCGATGAGATTCTGTGATGAGGTCTCAAGCCATGAGCCCCAACTTTTGGAACCTTACAGCCAGAAGTCAATAGCATACTTCTGGATAGGCGATAATGAGGCAGCCCTGAACCGCATAGCAGAAGGACTGCGTAACGTTAGAACGGATGCAGACAAAGCAGCCCTGCATAACTTGAGAGGGGATTTTTATCATACGCTTGGGGACAATGCGCGAATGTATGCCGATTATGACTCCACTCTTATGCTGGATCCACAGAATGTAGGGGTTCTGAATAATTACGCCTATTTCATGTCACTTGAAGGCAGGGATCTTGACAAAGCCCTGCAGATGAGCGGAAAAACTCTTGAGATAGAGCCGTTAAGTGCCACTTATCTTGATACCTATGCCTGGATCCTATTCAGGATGAAACGTTATAATGAGGCATTGGTATATATGGAGAAAGCCTTGCGTTATCTGGAAAGTGACAATCCTGAGATTTACGAGCATTATGGTGATGTGCTGTTTATGTGCGGTGAAAAGGAGAAGGCCTTGGAAAACTGGCACAAGGCAATGAGGTTAAACAGTGATTCTCCGACTCTGGAGATAAAGATCCGGGAACAGAAATATATAGAATGAGATTCTTCAGACAGATACTACCTATTGTCCTTGCAGCCTTTATCCTGGGCGGTTGCCGCTCATCGTCTTCCCTTAAGAAGCATAAGGAGCCGCAGGCCAGGGAAACTGCCAAGCTTGTAAGTACTCTCCTTGAGGCACCTCCAGTCCGGGAGATGACGGCCAGTCTCTCATTGAACATCGCAGGCAACAAGGTAAACGGACAATTGAGAATGCGTCGCGGTAAGAGCATCCAGATAAGCGTAAGTATGCTGGGACTGGTTGAGGTGGCAAGGATAGAATTCCTTCCGGAGATGGTCGTCGCGACAGACCGCATACATAATGTTTACTCTGTATTCCATTATGCCGACATACCTTACCGCAACGAGTTGGGGTTGGATTTTGAGGTGGTACAGGCGTTTCTCTGGAACAGGTTGTTTTCGCCCGGCACTGCCGATGTTGCCGATGCGGCATCAAAGTTTGTGATTGAGGGGAGTGATGACCGGGGGGCGGTTTCCATCAGGGATATGGAGTGCGGCTATCTGTTCATATCGGACGGCAGGGACAGGCTGGATGCTGTCTCCAAAACAGCGGGCAGTTTCAGTTTCAGGATTGGATATTCCGATTTCACCGCACTATCCGGCGGTTGGAAATATCCGTTGGAATGGACTGCCCAGATAAACACTTCGGGATTTCCGCTTGATTTTTCCGCCAAGCTGTCATCGGTATCGGCCGATAAGAAGAACTGGCCGGACAGGACGCAGGTATCAAGCCGGATGAAACTGGTGTCACTTCAGGAAATGTTGGATAATCTGGATTTATGATTAGAAAGAATATACTTTTTGTGTGTCTGCTGTCTGTCCCGTTGCTGATTTCGGGTCAGACATCCAATTCCGTTATAGAGAAGATGCGCAGGGAACGGACGGATATGGAGGAGCAGATTGCACGGCAGGAAAAGATTCTGACCAGCACAGAGAACGATATCTCAAGCCAGGTGTCAAATCTGGACATCATTACAGCCAGACTCAGGGAGCGTACCAGGATGCTGGACAGGACACGTGCCGAAATCCGTTCACTTGACAAAGAGTCCGGCAGGCTGGAAAAGGAGATATCAGAACTGGAGCAGGAATATGACCAGTGCAAGGAGCGATATGCTGAAGCCTGCCGTTTCTATCAGCATCAGAATTCAAGTTTCAATCCGATTACTTTCATACTTGCCACCTAGTCTTTCAGGGAGATGAGCCGCAGGGCGCGTTATGTGAGTGAGTATTCCGAATCCTTAAGGGAGATGGCCGATGAAATCAGCCTTAAGAAAGATACCCTTGAGGACAGGAAGGCTCAGGTTGAACTTGTCAGGACAGAGAAGCTGGAACTTCAGAAAGTCCAGCAGAAAAACGAGGAAGAGTTAAGGAAGGAGGAGAGACAGCAGAAGGCATTAGTTGACCAACTTAAGAAAAAACGCACAAACCTTAAGAAAGAGATTGCCGCCAAACAGAAAAAGATGAATGAACTGTCCAAGGAGATTGACAGACAGATTCAACTTGCACTTAAAGCCGAAAAGGGCAATGACAACCAACCCGTACGGCAGCCCCAGGAGGATATCAGACTTTCCGGAAATTTTGAGAGCAACAAAGGCAAACTGCCGATGCCGCTCACCGGTGCGTATCTGGTGGTGGGAGAATACGGTGTCCATAATGTTGCGGGGCTGAAGGATGTCAAGCAGAACAACCTGGGGCTGGAGATCCAGGGACAGGAGGGAGCACAGGCCAGGGCTGTGTTTGACGGTACGGTATCTTCAATATTTCAACAGGGAAAAGGTCAGATAGGAGTTCTGATACGGCATGGCGCATACATATCCGTGTATTGCAATCTCAGTGAGACAAGGCTCAAGACAGGAGACAATGTCAAGACATCCGATATCGTAGGTAATGTCCAGATTTCAGAGAACGGAACGCCTGTGCTTCATTTTGAGTTGTACAAGGAACAGAACCGTCTCAATCCTTCAGATTGGCTGCGTCGTTGAAGTATGAGTTTTTTTGAGTAAATTCGCAGTCCAAAACAAACCCGTATGATTACAGCTGAACAACTTAAAGACGTGCTTGATCGCACAGAGGCACTTAAACGTTACCTCAACATTGATTCAAAACTGATACAGGTTGAGGAAGAGCAGCTGCGCACCCAGGCTCCCGGTTTCTGGGATGATCCCAAGAAGGCTGAAGCTCAAATGAAGAAAGTCAAGGACCTTCAGGGTTGGATAGACGGTTATAAGCAGGTCAGGGCGCTTGCTGACGAACTGCAGTTGGCCATGGACTTCTACAAGGAGGAACTGGTGACCGAGCAGGAGGTGGATGAAAACTACGCCAAGGCGTTAGCGGCAGTAGAATCCCTGGAACTCAAGAATATGCTTCGCGAGGAGGCAGACCAGATGGACTGTGTACTCAAGATCAATTCCGGTGCAGGAGGTACTGAGAGTCAGGACTGGGCCCAGATGCTCATGCGCATGTATATGCGTTGGGGAGAGGACAATAAGTACAAGGTCACAGTAGCAAACCTTCAGGAGGGTGATGAGGCCGGAATAAAGCAGGTCACCATGGAGATTGAGGGTCCGTTCGCATACGGTTACCTTA
>CADCLI010000135.1 GCA_902802285.1 uncultured Bacteroidales bacterium | reverse complement strand
GCCGTACACAACCCCTGCGATATAGGCACCATTCCCGGGTTGGGTATTACATTGATATTGAAATCAGTAAAGTAAGAAATCTGCCATTCAGGACTCTCGTTGCTGTATGCCACACCTGGACGCGGATACCAGTAGCTTTCAGGGGTCAGCATGGTGAAATCCTTATCCTGGAAAAGATAACGCTTTCCGACATTGAGCATGGAGAGGACCTTGCTGTTCTCAAGCATCTTTTCAGACGTGATATCCAGAAAACAGATGCGCTCATCGGCCTTACCGCCATAATCCATAACCAGACTTACAGGTTCACCTTCGGAAAGTGTCCTGTCAAAAGACAGAACTATCAGATGCATCAGACGCTCCCACTTCATGCCATGTCCTGAAGTTCTGATACTACTGACATTGAACCCCGGGTTCAGAGTGAACACCAGTTGTGAAGTGCTTACCTTGGGCCTTACCGTAATCTCTGCAGTCACGCTCAAGGAATCACCGCTTTGTGTCACCGAAAGCGTACATGAATCTGCCACAGCACCTCCGATGTGCACATATCTGTTGTCCAGTTCCACCATGTCGGCCCTGAATCTCTCATCCACTTTATATAAATGGACATGCCTGAAACCGGCAAATAAACCTGCAGCCAGGAACAATGCGGCAGCAATACGCCAAGGCAGCAGGCTATACCTGGAATTAGGCAGACGATGGAACAGCGATACATCAGTCAGAATAAGCCCTATGCCCAGCAACACATAGCACATCCTGTGATTGATCAGTCTGGAGAGTCCGCTGAAACCGGTTACCACGGACTTTAGCATGGGCAAGTTGAAACCTATATAATCAAAAAGGTAATAATAGACATTGTCTATGTAGAACAGGGTCACGCCAATATAAGCCAGCAGGATAACCATAGTTATGGCCTGGTTGTTAAGCAGCAGCATCAGAGTGGTGGACAGTCCTACTATGAATACAAGTGTAGGAACGCAAAGCAGCAGGAAATACCACAGATAACTGAGATAATCCAGTGCAAATCCGTACTTAATCAGGCTCATTACCAGAGCTTAAGCGGACGGGTGTAGAACACCTCTGACGTATCAAGTTGCTTGTCCCTCTTTAGATATTCCGATGCCAGGAACACAGAGACCACAGCCTGTCCCAGATTCATCACAAGCATGAACATGTATGGTATGACAGACCTGTTTACCATCTGAGCCTGCTGGTAAGGTGACAGGATATATATGGAGCCGAGAATCACCGATGCAAGCAATGCCAGAAAGGCGAAAACCTTGAAGAACCAGCCACGGACAAGCAGTTTTGTCTCGTATTTGGATACTATGCGTATGTTAGTTATTCCTGTCCACATCAATCCTTATCCCTAATCTCCGTAAAATAAACATATGCATGCTCCAGGTTTGGCGGATAACTCACCGCATCGTAACCCGGAAGACTCTCTGCCACTACCTGTATGTCCCAACCAAGACCATCCGGTATCGTTGATATCACAGCATATTTCTGATTAATCTCGGCATACTGCTCATTGGTGACCTTAAGACGCCATACCTTGCCCTCGGTCTCCTTGAGCATACCTGCAGGCGATCCGCGGAACATCACCTCTCCCTGATTGAGCATAGCCATCTCCGTACATGAACTGGAAATGTCACCTACTATATGGGTTGAAAGGATAATTGTTGTATCCTTGGAACTGGCCTCACTCAACAGGTTACGGAATCTGATACGTTCCTCCGGGTCAAGTCCGGTGGTAGGTTCATCCACAACCAATACCAAAGGCTTATGAATCAGAGCCTGAGCTATGCCGAGACGACGTTTCATACCGCCTGACAGATTCTGAGCGAACCTGTCACGGGCTTCATATAGTCCTACCTGCTCCAGCATGGCGTCAACTGCCTTGCCGCGCTCCGCAGAGTTGGTCATACCCGAAAGCGCAGCGGCATATTCCAGGAACTCACGTACCTTGTACTTGGCAAAAAAACGGAAATCCTGAGGCAGATAGCCCAATATGCGCCTTACCTCCCTTCGTTGTGTGCGCAGATCATATCCGCACACGTCAATCTGGCCTTCTGTGGGTTCCATCAGAGTTACCAGAATACGCATCAGTGTGGACTTTCCGGCACCGTTAGGTCCCAAAAGGCCGAACATGCCCGATGGTATCTCCAGATTGATGTTGTTTAGCGCTTTCTCACCGTTAGGGTAATAATGACTTAAGCCTTTGATTGAAATTGACATGATGTACTACTTCATCATTTGTTGATTGCCGCAGCAATCTCCTCAGCACCGATTGACAATGTTACATATGACGGAACCGTGCGGGTGCAGCATTCGTTCTCACCCCACAGGAACGGATAATCATCCTTATGCTCCAACAGGTCTGGCTTCAGAAGCACCAGTCCGGGAGCTATACCGCCCGGTATGAAGGTATAGTCGGCACGGTTGTTTCCGTAAGCCACTTTCTTTGTGTTGACACCAACAGCCGTAACGAAAGAGACATTTGAATACGGATGGTTTCCGTATATGAAATTCAGTCCCGAAAGGACCAACTCAGGATCAATCAGATCGGGATAATAACGCCATACCATATAGTTATTCTGAGCCCAACTGATGACACGCTCGCTGCCTCCCCATGATCCTCCAGCCACAGGAACGCCGTAAGGAGTTGACTCTGCTGTACGCTTGGCATCCTCAACGAATACGGGAATGACCTCCCGAAGCTGAGCCTTGAAATCATCATCCATATAAGGCAGGAGTGAGAGAGCCGTGGTGATGTTTACCCTTGGGGCACGCATAGCGCTTCCACCACCTGTGCGGTTATCCTCGGCTCCCTGCGGTGCAGTACGGGCTGCCTCAATCTGACGCATAACACCAGGCAGGAACATATCCTTGTATTTCTGCTCACCTGTCAGGAGCCACAGCTGGATGGCTGCGCTGGAGCGGTCACCGCCCATGCCGCGGTTGCCACGCTGTCCGTTACCCTGTTGCTGCTGCTGAGGCCGGTTGGCCATTCTGGCCTGATAGTCATCCATCTCCTTCCAGAGCTTCAGAGCATTCTTCTTGCAGCGCTCTGCTGTTTCCGGGATATACGGCGCAAGAACACGAGCCGCATGTGCCAAAGCAGCGCAAACGTTTACGTTACTCATGGGATTACCGGCATTGTTGGTAAATGCGAAACGATCATCCAGTGTGCCGGAACGGTTGCCGCGTACCTCATAAGGCTTGAGGCTGGGGTCATATATATAACCGTCGGTAATGGTCACGGCATCGCCCAAATGATGGTATTGATGCATGTTGCCCTGTACTATACCACCTGCAATAAATCCGATGTTCTCAATCTGTGCGCAAAGATTAAGTGCACCGTGTTCTACCTGCTGAATCATATCGGGCAGACCATCCGGACGGTGAATGTCAACGAACTGGGTCTTCTGGTCGATGAATGTCTCGTCACGCTCGGGACGCAGAACATCCCAAACCTCTGCCAACTGGTTGGTCAGACCGATAACGGTACCGGACTGGATATCAAAGTCACCGGCATCATACCATGCGCCTACTGCCAGACCGGGTATATGCTCGTACGGTTTGTACTTGGTATTGGTGCTGTTTCCCATACGGTAACCGTCATGTTGCTGATAGTTGGTAGGAGCCTGAACGGCATCGTCCATGTGTGAGCGGCCATGCCATACACGGTATGCCTCGTTCACAAGCATGTGGTCCATCTGAACCGGAAGCCATACATCCATCGTGTTATGCCACTTGCCATCGTACACGTTCTTGTTGATTGGGAACGGATTAGTTCTGAAACCATTATATTCAATATAATAGGTACCCGGATCAGTTACTGCACTGAAATCACACTGGGCATAATTGTAGCGGTTGTAGAATACGCCCCACTCCTTTACGGCGGGCTCCAGGGCCAACGTATGGCTGCCGTCGGCATTCACACGGAATATCTTGGCTTTGGATACCACCTTATCGTTGCGGTCCAGTTCTATGACAGCCACCTTTTTCTGAGCCGGAGTATAACCGATCTGTGAAAATCCGATGTTTGGCTCACGTATCCATCCTGCATCGGGAGTCGGCTCCACATACCACTCAAGCACTGTGCCTTTTTTTCCGGCAGGAATCATGGAACGTACCACGAAAGTACCGTTCTGTGACAGGTTGCGTCCGTCAAACAGGTTCAGTTCTGTATCCGACTGGAACAGGACACGCAGTGACTCATCCTCGGGAGCAAATACGATTGTGTGTCCTTGGGATATCGGTTTGGGAACGATAAACTCGTCACGTCCGCGGTCATCGAATGTTGAAAGGCCCCAGAACTGATTGATCTTCTCTGACTTGGGACGCATCTCTGTGTCACTTGACGGATAGCGCGGGAATATCTCAGACTGTCCGTCAACAAGATAGGTCTTTCCGTAATAGGTTGCCGGGAAGAATTCCATATTGAGTCCTGCCTTACCTGCCAACTCGGCCGGTAGCGGTTCATCCAGTTCAACAGACATGCGGAATCCCTTGCCCTCCTGTCTTACGGTTATACCGTATCTGAAATTGTAGTCAGGGTAGTTGAACCTGCATTTAATAACACCACCCAAGGTATCGATGGTGCGTTCAGTAAGGGTTGCATAGATATCCCACTGTTCAGGAGTGTTCATCAGACGTACAGCACCACCTGTAGCTATACGGACTCCGCGCTGCACGATTTCCACGCCCGCTGTCTTTTCATCACAGAATACTCCCTGATAGTTGTTGGAATAGACCAACACGTTTACACCCCGGGTCTCGAAATACCCTCTTTCGTTTATCACTAATTTTCCTGAATCCTGGCTGTCGGTGGCACAGGAAATGAATCCGCACATCAATGCGGTGACAATTGGCAGTAATTTTTTCATAAGTTTTCTATGCTGGCTTACAAAAGTAACAAATGGTTTTTATAAAAAACCCTTTGGGGATTTTTTTTGAGTATATTTAAGCTTTGCTATGAGATGTACACATTCCGTAATGCTTATATTTGCACCCAAAATTGGAGCGACATGAAAAAACGTGTTCTTGTGACATACAACATGTTCCGCACCGGATATGCGGAACTTATCCGAAAGTACGATGTTACATTTCCACCTGAAGGACGAGAGTCTTTCACTTATGATGAGGTATACGATATGCTCCCGGAATATGACGTGCTGCAGTCCATGTTCAACTTCCCTGTTGACCGCAGGCTTATGGAACGAGGCCTGCCCCGTCTTGAACTGGTAAGCAACTATGCAGTCGGATTTGACAACATAGATATCCCTACGGCTACTGAACTTGGTATTGCCGTAACAAATACTCCCGGACCGGTAACAGAACCTACCGCCGACCTGGCCTTTGGACTCATGCTGGCCGTAGCACGCCGGATAACAGATGTAGACCGCCGCTTGCGTATTCCCGGAGCTTTGGAATGGACACTTCTGGCCAATCTGGGCTACTCCCTTGGCGGCAAGACATTAGGTATCTTAGGCATGGGACGCATAGGCCAGGCATTAGCACGCCGCGCCAAAGCCAGTTGCATGAATATTATCTATCACAACCGTCATCGTGTAAGCCCCGAAATAGAGCAGCAGTACGATGCCAGATACGTTGATTTTGACGAACTGCTCAAAAATTCTGATTTCATATCGGTAAACGTACCCTACTCCAGGGAGACCTGGCATCTTATAGGCAAGGAGCAGCTGGAGCTGATGAAACCCACTTCCATTCTGGTGAATACAGCCAGAGGACCGATTGTTGATGAACTTGCTCTGGCCGATGCCCTCAAGAACAGGCGTATCTGGGGTGCCGGGTTGGACGTCTTCGAGTTCGGTGACAAGGTCAGCCCCGAAATACTGGCATGTGAGAATGCCGTCATCACCCCGCACGTGGGCACTCAGACCTACGATGTGCGTAA
>CADCLI010000134.1 GCA_902802285.1 uncultured Bacteroidales bacterium | reverse complement strand
TGACAAGATATGGAGCGCCCATGTGGTGCAGTCAGTCCCCGACGGACCTGACGTACTTTATATAGACCGTTTGTACTGCCATGAGGTTACCACCCCACAGGCGTTTGATGCTATCCGCGACAAGGGCTGCGGCGTGCTGCGCCCCGATAAGGTGTTTGCTATGCCTGACCACAATACGCCGTCAAACTGTCAGGACAGCATAGAAGACCCTGTGGGGCGCAAGCAGGTTGAGACGCTGGAGCGTAACTGCCGCGAGTTTGGGATAAAATGCTTCGGTATGGGTACTCCCGATAACGGAATAATCCATGTGGTGGGCCCGGAGAAAGGCCTGTCGCTGCCCGGAATGACCATCATGTGCGGCGACTCGCACACCTCAACACACGGTGCTCTGGGTGCTGTGGCAATGGGTATAGGCACATCACAGGTGGCGCAGATACTGGCATCAGAGTGCATACTTCAGTTCAAGCCGGGGACCATGCGCATAAATATTGAAGGTAAGCTGGGCAAGGGTGTTACCGCCAAGGATGTGGCATTGTACATAATGGCCCAGATGACCACATCGGGTGCAACGGGATATGCAGTGGAGTATGCAGGACAGGTAGTGCGCGAGATGTCTATGGAGGGCAGGCTCACGCTGTCCAACCTGTCCATAGAGATGGGCAGCCGTGCCGGTCTGATTGCCCCCGATGAGACCACGTTCAGCTGGCTGCGCGGGCGCGAGTATGCGCCCAAGGGTGCCGATTGGGACCGTGCGGTAGCCACCTGGCGCGAGCTGCACACTGATGACGACGCCCGTTTTGACCGCGAGGTAACATTCTATGCCGATGACATTGCACCGCGCATTACCTACGGAACCAATCCCGGTGCGGGAATCGCAATTGACGGCACCGTTCCCGTATATGAAGGATTGTCTGATGCGGAGCGTGAGCAGCTGAAAGTTCAGCTGGACTACATGCAGTTCAAGCCCGGGCAGAAACTGGAGGGCACACCTGTAGATTGGTGTTTCCTGGGCGCATGCACCAACGGCCGCATAGAGGATTTCCGCGCGTTTGCAAGCGTGGTTCAGGGACGCCGCAAGGCTCCAGGGGTAACCGCCTGGCTGGTACCCGGATCATGGGCTGTGCGCCGTCAGATAATAGAGGAGGGTATAGACAAGATACTTGAGGAGGCCGGTTTTGAGCTGCGTCTGCCTTCATGCTCGGCCTGCCTGGCCATGAACCCCGATAAGGTTCCCGCCGGAAAGCTGTGCATATCCACCTCAAACCGCAACTTTGTGGGCCGTCAGGGCCCCGGCTCCAGAACTGTTCTGGCCAGCCCGCTTACTGTGGCCGCCAGCGCTATAACCGGTGTGATAACTGACCCTCGTAAACTCTTGTGACTATGGAAAGAAAAATGAATATAGTGGAATCAACCTGCATTCCCATAAATATAGACAACTGCAATACGGACCTTATAATACCGGCCCGGTATATGGCTGCCACCACCCGTGACCTGAGCTATTTTGGCGATGCATTCATGCATGACCTGCGCTACGGAGCTGACGGCAAGCCGGTGCAGGATTTTGTGCTTAACAATCCAGATTATAGCGAACGTCCGCACAAAGGCTGCCACGAGATAGTGGTGGCCGGTACTAACTGGGGTTCCGGCTCCAGCCGCGAGCATGCCGCATGGGCTATTGCGGGTTACGGCATCAGGGTGGTCATATCGGACCGTTTTGCCGATATACACCGCGGCAACCTGCTGAACTGCTTTGTACTGCCGGTTACCGTGAGCACCGCTTTCCGCGATGAGCTGGCGCGTACTGTGACTTCAAACCCAAAGGCTGTGGTACGTGTAGATCTGCAGGAGCAGACAGTTACCAATCTGGGCTCCGGACACTACGAGAAGTTTGAGATAGACAGCTACAAGAAACTCTGCCTGCTTAACGGCTATGATGACATTGACTATCTGCTTAGCCGTAAGGCCGATATCGAGGCGTATGAGAGCCGTGCCGCCCGCGGGCGTTACATAGAGATTATGGATACCACGCTGCGTGACGGCGAGCAGACTTCGGGCGTAAGTTTCTCTAACCAGGAGAAACTGAGCATTGTCCAGTCTTTGCTGTCGGACCTGAATGTGGATCGCGTGGAGATTGCATCGGCCATGGTATCGGACCGCGAGCAGGATTGCGTTAAGGGAATTGCCGATTGGGCACAGCGAAACGGTCTGCTGAGCCGCGTCGAGGTGCTGGGATTTGTTGACCGGAACCGCTCGGCCGATTGGATAATGGAGGCCGGTTGCCGGGTTATGAACCTGCTCTGCAAGGGCAGTCTCAAGCACGTTACCGCACAGTTGGGTAAGACTGCCGATGAGCATATCCGCGATATCCGGAGCACCGTTGAGTATGCAGTGAGCCGCGGAATGGAGGTGAACGTCTATCTGGAGGACTGGAGCAACGGCATGAAACGCTCATCCAAATACGTGTTTGACCTGATGGATGCCCTTGCTGCAATGCCGGTAAAGCGTGTGATGCTGCCCGATACGCTGGGTATTCTCAACCCCGATACCACGCTGGAGTACTGCCGCCTCATGGTGGAGCGCTATCCCATGATACATTTTGATTTCCATGCACACAATGACTATGACCTGGCTGTGGCCAATGTCTATGCGGCTGTCAAGGCCGGCGTAAAGGGCGTTCACGTGACGGTGAACGGTCTGGGCGAAAGGGCAGGTAACGCGCCGCTGGGCAGTGTTATGGCTATGCTCAAGGACCAGATGGGTGTTGAGACCGGACTGAATGAGAGCCGCCTGTTCAAGGTGAGCCGTCAGGTGGAGCTGGACAGCGGCATACATATCCCGCACAACATGCCGGTGGTGGGTGAATTCGTATTCACGCAGTGCGCCGGCGTTCATGCCGACGGCGATAGGAAGGATAACCTCTATTTCAACGCCCTGCTGCCGGAGCGATTCGGCCGAGTGCGTGAGTATGCACTGGGCAAGAACAGTGGCAAGGCCAATATCCAGATGAATCTTATGGCTATGGGCATTGAACTTGATGAGGAGTCCATGCGCAAGGTTACCGACCGGATAATTGAGCTGGGCGTAAAGAAGGAGCAGGTTACTCAGGATGACCTGCCGTACATTGTGCATGACGTGCTGCATCACGAACAGGAAGAGCAGCACATCCGTGTGCTGAACTATTCGCTCAGCCTTACTCAGGGACTGCGTCCGCAGGCAACCGTCAAGATTGAGATAGACGGACAGCCCTATCAGGAGGCCGCCACCGGTGACGGTCAGTATGATGCCTTTGTGCGAGCCTTGCGCAAGATATATGCCGGACTGGACAAACCGTTCCCGGTACTGACCAACTACACCGTGTCAATCCCGCCCGGCGGCCGTACCGATGCCTTTGTACAGACCATCATCACATGGAACTTTAAAGGCACCGAATTCAAGACCCGCGGCCTGGATGCCGACCAGACCGAGGCCGCAATCAAGGCAACAGTTAAGATGATGAACAAAATAGAATCTTATGGTTGATGCTAGAGGATTGTAAAACCACGAATTACGCGAATTACCCGAATTATCCTGAATATTATTGCGAGTAAAAATTCGTATAATTCGGGTAATTCGTGGTTACAAAAAAATAATCAGTTAATAAAAATAGACGGTATGAAATTAAAGATAGCTGTATTGGCCGGCGATGGTATCGGCCCCGAGATAATGGAGCAGGGTGTAGCGGTTGTAAATGCCGTGGCCCGCAAGTTTGGACATGAGATAGAGTACCGCGAGGCTATTTGCGGTGCCGATGCCATTGATAAGGTGGGTGATCCCTTCCCGGAGGATACTTTCCGCACCTGCATGGAATGTGATGCCGTGCTGTTTGCCGCCGTGGGTGATCCCAAGTATGACAATGACCCCACATCAAAGGTGCGTCCCGAGCAGGGTCTGCTGGCCATGCGCAAGAAACTGGGACTGTACGCCAACATCCGCCCCATTGAGACCTTTGACTGCCTGGTTCACAAGTCGCCGCTTAAGGATGAGATTGTCCGGGGTGCCGATTTCATCTGCATCCGCGAGCTTACCGGCGGCATGTATTTCGGCCCCAAGAAAGAGGGTGCCGATGAGGCTTACGACACGAATCTGTACAGCCGCGCCGAGGTGGAGCGCATTCTTCGCGTTGGCTACAAGTATGCCTTGGCACGCCGCAAGCACCTGACCGTGGTCGATAAGGCCAATGTACTGGCCAGCTCACGTCTGTGGCGCAACGTTGCCATGGAGGTAATGAAGGAGTACCCCGAGGTTACGACCGATTTCATGTTTGTGGACAACGCCTCCATGCGTATGATCCAGGAGCCGCGGTTTTTTGACGTGATTGTTACCGAGAATACATTCGGTGATATCCTGACCGATGAGGCATCGTGCATTACCGGCTCAATGGGTCTGCTGCCCAGCGCATCGACAGGAGAGCATACTCCGGTCTTTGAGCCTGTGCACGGCTCGTGGCCGCAGGGCAAGGGCCTGAACATTGCCAACCCCATCGCCCAGATTCTTAGCGCCGCCATGATGTTCGAGTATTTCGGCCTCAACGAAGAAGGCGCCCTGATACGTCGCGCCGTCCAGGCCTCCCTTGACGCCAACGTCCGCACCCCCGAGATCCAGGTTTCCGGTGGCGCCAGCTACGGCACCCGCGAGGTGGGGCAATGGATTGCAGACCACTAGTCTCGCGCAAAGTTTCGCGACAGCGAAATAAAATAAGGAGCGAATTTCGCGCCATAAAAACGTTTAGCGTTTTTTATGGTGCGAGAGTCCTGAAGGCCCATTACTCTCTGTTTCGCTCGCTTAGTTATAGCCATACCTGTTGCCACAACGCTTGTAGGGCCGATTCCCAGCAAGTATGGCAGCAAAAATGGCCAAAAACGCGGTTTTCCCGGCCATACTTGCAGAAAAGATGCTTTAAACGCGGGTTTTACGCAGGTATGGCCATTTATAAGAAAAAAGGGCTCCAGTTTCGGGGCCCTTTCATTATTCGCTGGAGGTTATTACTTGACTTTCCAGACGTCCAGGGTGATGCCGCCGCCGGCACCGCCAAAACCGGGCTGGCAGAGGAAGAGGCACTCGTTCATCCAGGCGTACTTGCTGTCCTTGGGGGCTTCGAACTTGGGAGCGCAGCGGAAATACATGCCGCCCTGGCTCATCTTGATGATGCCGTTGTTGCGGACGTGGATGGTTACGCCGTCATCGGTGCGGATGCAGTAGATGGCCTCCACCTCGTTGCGGCCGTCAACTGCCAGCTGGTAATCGGCACCGCCGGGAAGAACCTCGCCCTTGATGTCGGGACCCTCGAATGTTCCGCCGGTGATAGGTATTATGGTGCGGGTGCCCTTGCCGTTATCGCCCGATGAATAGGCCTGGCCAAGGCTTACGTTGAGACGTACTACATATTCAAGTTCAGGGGCTTTTGGCTCACCGTTCTGCTGCTGGGGTGCGCCGAATCCGAACTGTGCGTTTGCATTCACTGTAAAGAGAGCCATTACGGCTGCTGCGAAAAGGATTTTCTTCATAATTGTATTTGTTTTTGGGTTGTCTTAAGTTTGGATAGCAAAGATAATGCAAGCCGAGAGGAGAAAAAAGAAACTTGTTTATTTTTATCCCGAGGCGTAGCTTATCTTCGATTGTTATCAAAGATAGCTTTTTTGATTAATTTTGTGACATCTAAAAAAGAGTATGGTTACAGGAAACAGGAAACATATTGTGATATGCGTCGTGATGGCGGTTCTTGTGTTGCTGCTGTTTTTCCTTAATCTGTGTTGGGGTACGGTACATATTCCGCTCAAGGATGTGATTGCATCGCTAACAGGTGCGGGAGCCAGCCGCGAGAGTTGGGATTTCATTATCAGGGAGTCCCGATTGCCGGCTGCCGTAACGGCTCTTTTGGCAGGTGCGTCGCTGGCCGCATCGGGTCTGATGCTGCAGACTGCGTTCCGCAACCCTCTGGCAGGTCCTGACATACTAGGCATAAACGGCGGTGCCGGGCTTGGCGTGGCATTGGTGATGCTGCTGTTTGGCGGAAACATCACCATGGGAAACCTTACAATAGGTGGATCACTATCTGTGGTATTGGGCGCTTTTGCGGGCGCCATTGCGGTGACGGCGCTGGTACTTTACCTATCGGCCAAGCTCAAGAATCCGGTCATGCTGCTCATTGTGGGTATCATGGTGAGTTATCTGGCATCGGCTCTGATATCACTGCTCAATTTCTTCTCCACGGCCGAGGGGGTGCATTCTTATACTATGTGGGGTATGGGTAACTTTGGCGGTGTGTCAATGGGGCAACTTCCTGTATATTGCATGGTTACGGCAATAGGTCTGGCCATCGCGGTGTCACTTATCAAGCCGCTCAACGCGCTACTGCTGGGCGATATGTATGCCGAGAATCTGGGTATCAATATAATACGTACGCGTAACTGGCTGCTGCTTTCAACCAGCCTTCTGGTGGCCATCATTACGGCGTATTGCGGTCCGGTATCGTTCATCGGCCTGGCAGTGCCGCACATAGGGCGCCTGATGCTGCAGTCAAGCAACCACCGCAGCCTGATGCCCGTAACCATCCTGACCGGTGCCGTAGTGGCGCTGCTGTGCAATGTGCTCAGTTCAATTCCGGGCAACCGCGGCCTTATTCCGCTCAATGCCATCACCCCTGCCATAGGTGCTCCGGTGATACTTTACGTGCTATTAAAAAACCGACATAACCAATTATCATTATGAGGACTACAAAGATCATTGCCGCCATGCTTACGGCAGTTTTGTGCAGTTATGCTGCAGCCCAGAGACCCCGTATGGAGCAGTTCCCGGAGGGCTCGTACTCACCGGTAACCAACATAAACCGCAACGGTTATCCCCGTGTTTTGGCCGATAACAGCGTGATGTTCCGCGTCCAGGCCCCGCAGGCACAGAATGTGCAAATTGACCTGGGCGGCACCAAATACGATATGACCAAGGGCGAAAACGGCGCATGGACAGTTACCACCAAGCCTCAGGTGCCCGGATTTCACTACTATAACCTCTTTATAGACAATGTTTCCGTATCCGATCCCGCCAGCCAGCCGTTTTACGGTTGCAGCCGATGGACAAGCGCTATCGAGATAAAGGAGCCGGGTATGGATGTGTTTGAGGTGCAGGATGTTCCGCACGGTGAGGTCCGTACAGTTTATTATTACTCAAAGGTTGAGGAGGCGTGGCGCCCGCTCATGGTTTATACTCCGGCCGGCTACAATGAGGGCAAGCAGGAGTATCCCGTGGTCTATATCCAGCACGGCGGCGGTGAGGATCATCGCGGCTGGATGGAGCAGGGCCGTACCGCCCAGATCCTGGATAACCTGATTGCCGCCGGCAAGGCTGTGCCAATGATAGTGGTCAGTGCCACTAGTAATGTAACTTCACGCAGCGGCGGCATGGGCGGCGGTTACAGCTGGCAGGGTATGCAGACATTCCGCAGTGAACTGATTGACAATGTGATTCCTTTTGTTGAGAAGACATACCGCGTCAAGAAAGACCGCAAGAGCCGCGCCATGTGCGGTCTGTCCATGGGTGGCGGCCAGTCATTCTATATAGGCCTGCGTGACCCCGAGGTGTTTGCCAACGTTGGCGTGTTCTCAACCGGTATGTTCGGCGGAATATCGGGCGCCGCAAACTTTGACCTGGAGGCCGAGTGCCCGGGCATGCTGTCCGATACCAAAACCTTCAACAAGACGTTTGATGTGTTCTTCCTTAGCTGCGGCGAGCAGGATCCGCGCATAGAGTACACACGCAACATAGTCAAGACCATGCGTGACGCAGGTGTCGATGTTAAGTTCAACTCTTATCCCGGCGACCATGAGTGGCAGGTTTGGCGCAAGTCACTGCATGAGTTTGCACAATACTTATTCAAATGACGAACGAAGTAAGAACAGAGTCAAGCTCGCTTGAACTATGTCTTACGAGGAGGAATTCAACGAAGTTAAATAATAGATGATTGATATACTGACCGAATCGCTGCGCACCGCCATCCTGGTAACGGGGCTGGTGGTGATAATGATGATGCTCATCGAGGTGTTCAATGTGCACTCCAACGGGCGCATGTTCAAAGGCCTCCGCAACCGCCGTGTGGGCCAGGTGCTACTGTCAGCGGCATTGGGCGCCGTACCCGGATGCATGGGCGGATTCGCGTCAGTATCTCTCTATACCCATGGCCTGATTAGCTTTGGCGCACTGATAGCCATGATGATTGCTTCATCGGGCGACGAGGCTTTCGTCATGCTGGCCATGTTCCCGGGCAAGTCTGCCTGGATATTCCTGATACTCTTTGTGGTGGCAGTTGCGGCAGGCCTGCTGGTGGACCTGTTCCGCAGCAAAGATGACGGCTGCCACTCCATGAACGTGCATGATCAGGACCGCGAGAACCGTCATGAGCACCATCACGAGCGCCACTACGGATGGCAGCGAATAGTGATGTTCCTGGGAGTGCTTGTATTCATCGGCTCCCTGCTGGCTGGCTGGCTTGAGTCCGATGAGTCCGATACGGCATCGGGAGGTTTCAACCTGCTGTCAGAGGAGTGGATGTACTGGCTGTTTGCAGCGCTGAGCCTTGCAGTGCTAGGCATGCTGCTATTAGCGGGTGACCATTTTGTAGAGGAGCACCTGTGGGAACACATAGTATGTCATCACCTGCCAGGTATTTTTCTGTGGACATTCGGAACAATTCTGATAATAGGGGTATTGATGTCTTATTTTGACATAAACTCATGGATCAGTGACAACACAATCCTGATGATTCTGTTGGCGGCCGCAGTGGGAATCATCCCTGAATCCGGACCGCATCTGGTATTCGTATCGCTGTATGCCGCAGGTGTAGTTCCTCTGCCTGTCCTTATAGCCAGCTGCATCAGTCAGGACGGTCATGCATCACTCCCGCTGCTGGCCCAGAGCCGCAGCTCTTTCCTTAAAGCTAAGCTCATCAACGTCATCGTTGCCGTGCTCATCGGCCTCATCAGCCTGCTCCTCTAATCCCGCCAGTACCATTGGGGACGGTTGACTTTGTCGAGCTAAACCTTCTGTTTGGCACCGTTTTTTTCTAACATCAAAAATTATGATCTTAGAAATGCAGACTTTTGATTATCAAGAACTAACAGCCAACCTTTGGGGAATTTTCTGGGATTGTTCTTTACCGCTTGATTAATCTCTCTGGTTTCAACTCCATATAGTTCTGCTACCGCAAAATCTGGAATTACCTGTTGACCGCGAATGTTCAGGGTGAAGCCCCGTCCTCAAAAAGGCCATACCTGCGTAAAAGTGGTGTTTAAACCGTGTTTTCTGCAAGTATGGCCGCTAAAACCGCGTTTTTGGCCATTTTTGTTGCCATACTTGCAGGGAATCGGCCCTACAAGGGTTGTAGCAACAGGTATGGCTATAACTAAGCGAGCGAAACAGAGAGTAATGGGCCTCCAGGACTCTCGCACCATAAAAAACGCTAAACGTTTTTATGGCGCGAAATTCGCTCCTTATTTTATTTCGCTGTCGCGAAACTTTGCGCGAGACTAGTGG
>CADCLI010000133.1 GCA_902802285.1 uncultured Bacteroidales bacterium | reverse complement strand
GAGTAGTTCAGCGAGAGCAGTCCACCGCAGTTGCGCGAGATGCCTTCCGAGCCGTAGGGCTTGCTCTTCTCTGCATACTGCTGTTGTGGATCAACCCTTACGGTGTTGAGGTTCTGGAAATATGATGCCTTGAAATTTACACTGAGAGGGCGTGTTGAGAAAAAAGTCTGAGACAGGCCAAGGCTGCCGTTGATACGCTCATAACCCTTGGCGCGGAAACGGATGTCGCCGTATGATGATGAATAATCGGCCGAAACATTCACAGTGGTTCCAGTGCCTAATGTAAATCCCTTTCCAATATAACCCATCTTGGAGTTGGGATCAGCCTTGCCTTTTATCTCCCAAGGAGTTGAGCCTTTCTTGGTCTTTACTATTACAGCTCCTGATGTAAGGTTTCCGTATTCGGCCGAAGGAATACCTCTTATAACCTCTATGGATTCTACGTTGTCGGGTGATATTGTCCTGAGGTCAACACCCTTACCGGTGGTGGATTGTCCGGAGCGGTCTGCCAATCCGCTCTTGGCGGTAGAGAAAGACATAAGGGTGGCATCATTTGAAAGCGGCGCGCCGTCCAGGACTACGGTGGCACCCATGGCGTTGCTGTTGCTTCCGCCGATTTCACGGATGTAAGCCTGTCCTATGCTGTTAAGGTTCGGATTCTGTGTAACGCTTCCGGGGATGAGTTGCAGCATATCCTCAATGGTTTTGGGCTGCAGGTGCTGAAGGGCGGTCTTGTCAATTATTGACGATGATCCCATGGCCTGCTGCTTGGCGGTGACCGTAACCTCACTCAGCGCAAGGCTGGTGGCCTGAAGCTTGATGTTCAGGTTATTGATGTTCTTGCCGTCAACCTTGACCACACCTTTATAAGTCTCATATCCGATATACGAAACCTCATAGTGATATTCACCATTCTTGAGCTGGAGGGAGAATTTTCCTTCCAGGTCGGTGACTGCCCAGAATGACTTGTTCTCAAACGTGATGTTGACGACCTCAAGAGGGGTGCCGTTGTCGGCATCCACAACTTTACCGCTTACTGTATAACCCTGCTGAGATGAGCCTGCATTCCTTGCTGATCTGTTCTGTGCCTGTACTGACACTACTGCCAAAAGCAGTATGGCGAGAATCGAAAATCTGAAAAGCTTCATATATCCTTTCTGTTTTGATTTGCAATTTTAATCAAAATAGTCGGATATATAATCAATAATTATAAAAAAAGGAATATAATACCGAATTATCAGTAGTATTTGTGCATTAATATGCGTGAATCAGTCAAAAAATACTATTTCTTGTGAGTCATGATATCCAGGATAAGACGGTCTGTCTCGTTCATGCCTTTTGAACCGACAAGGGTGAGGTTGTGAATGGATTTGTCGACATCATCCTCAATTATGCCCTCAACGCTTGTCACTACATCATTCTGGATAGCCATTATCGCACTGAGTACTGCAGTCGAAACGCCACTGCTTACCTTAAGCGAGCAACTGGGCTTGGCTCCGTCACATACTATTCCTGCAAGGTTGGCTATCATGTTCTTTACGCTGTAAGAGACCTGTTCATACGAACCGCCCATGAGATATGTTATTCCGCAACTGCTTCCGGTTGCCGCCACCACACATCCGCACAGGGCGCTCAGACGGCCAAGACTCTGTTTGATGTAGACTGCAGTCAGATGGCTCAGCATCAGTGCGCGGGTCAGTTCCTCTTCGGTGTTGTGGTTCTCCCGGGCAAAGACGACCACCGGCATTGTGGCAGCTATGCCCTGGTTTCCGCTGCCCGAATTACACATCACCGGTATCATGGCGCCGGCCATTCGCGCATCGCAGGCGCAACTCGTGGCAGTCAGGATATGACTGAATATACTGTCGCCCATGACGCCCTTGCCAAGGGGACGGGTAAGGGTCTTGCCCAGATTGTGGCCGTAATTACCTTTCAGGGCTTTGTTTGATGCAGCTTCGTTGAGCCGTCTGGCTTCATTGATGAATTCTATGTCGGCCAGCGGAGCGGTAGTGGCAAAATCATAGACCTGTTTCAGGGTCAGCTCCTCCTCGCCGGCATCCGATTCGGTATCGGAGAGACTATTTCTCTGATCCTTCAAAACAGTCTGATTCTGTCCGGTCACCTTGTCCAGATAGATCAATCCGGTATGTTCGTGAGCTATTATGGCCGTAGATGAACAATCTGAGGCACTGCAGCGTACCTCTATATATAGTTTTTCTGTGATCCCTTCCTTAAGGGTTATTTTTATGCCACCCTTGCCGATAAATTCCTTTCCCTTCTCAACATCGGCGGGAGTTACATCCTTGAGCACTTCAAGGCCGTATCCGCTCTTTCCGGAGAGTGCGCCCAAGGCAACTGCAATAGGGAGGCCTATCATCCCTGTTCCGGGTATTCCCACACCCATGGCGTTCTTCAGGATATTGGCGCTCAACGCTATGTCTATCCTTTCCGGTCTCCGCCCAAGTGTCTCGGCGGCATATGCGGTACACAATGCTACTGCCATAGGCTCTGTACAACCTACTGCGGGGATAACTTCTCTCTTGACCAGTTTTATAATATCGGAGTTTGTCATAACGGGAAACAGAATCAGTCCTTAAAGATACGATAATTAAATGAGATGAGCGCAAATATCATCAAGACAACAATCCTTACATTTGGGAGAACGGGCTGTACATACGTATCGGCCGTGAAGTATTAGCCAGTGATGGGCATCCGACAGACGCTCTCGGGCAAAGTACCTGACAAGTTCTTTTTCAACGCTTAACGGAGTGGTACAGCGCTTGGGGGCAAGACCTATGCGATGGCTTACGCGGAAGACATGGGTATCGACGGGCATGGCTTGGCCACCGAATGCTACTGCAAGCATGACATTGGCGGTTTTGCGTCCTACGCCGGGCAGTTGTGTCATACTATCCATATCCTGGGGTATCTTACCTCCAAATCGTTCACAGACCATGCGCGCCATCTGTGCAAGATGCTCTGATTTGGAGTTGGGGTATGATACGCTCTTTATGTAAGGAAAAATCTCCTCAGGGGAGACTGCTGCCATATCCTGAACCGTGGGGAATGCCTCAAAAAGGGCAGGGGTGACCATATTGACGCGCTTATCGGTACATTGGGCCGAAAGCATTACAGCCACCAGTAACTCGTATGGAGACGAAAAATGCAGCTCGGTACCAGCCTCAGGGTATGCCTGAGAGAGTCTCTCGCTGCATTTATTATATAAATCCCTCTTTTTCATAGGGATAAACCGTTGTCAGTTGGCTGACTCAAACTCCTTGAGGAATCGTACGTCGTTCTCGGAGAACATCCTGAGGTCCTTGACCTGATATTTGAGGTTGGTTATGCGCTCAATACCCATACCGAGTGCAAAGCCTGAGTATTCCTTGCTGTTTATGCCGTTGAGTTCCAGCACATTGGGATCAACCATACCGCAACCCAGGATCTCAACCCAACCGGTTCCCTTGCAGAATGCGCAGCCCTTGCCGCCGCATATGTTGCAGCTTATGTCCATCTCGGCTGATGGCTCGGTGAAGGGGAAGTAACTGGGACGCAGACGTATTTTGGTATCGGGACCGAACATCTGCTGTGCAAAGTAAAGCAGTACCTGCTTGAGGTCCGAGAAACTGACGTTCTTATCAACGTACAGGGCCTCTACCTGATGGAAGAAGCAGTGTGCACGGTAGCTGATGGCCTCGTTACGGTATACACGGCCCGGGCAGATAATGCGGATAGGGGGCTGTGATACCTCCATTACGCGGCTCTGTACTGACGATGTGTGGGTGCGCAGGATAATGTCGGGGTGTGCCTCAACAAAGAATGTGTCCTGCATATCGCGTGCGGGATGGTCCTCTGCAAAGTTCATGGATGAGAATACGTGCCAGTCATCCTCAACCTCCGGACCGTCGGCCAGGACAAAGCCCAGACGTGAGAAAATCTCAATAATCTCATTCTTGACTATATTGAGCGGGTGGCGCGTTCCTAATTCTATGGGATAGGCGGTGCGGGTCAGGTCCGGCTTGTCGGCCTCTGCCTTCTGTGCATCAAAAAACTCCTTGAGGGCGTTTATCTTGTCCTGTGCCAGGTTCTTGAGCTCATTGAGTTTCTGGCCCACCTCACGTTTCTGCTCGGCGGGAACGTTACGGAAATCGGCCATAAGGTCATTGATGGCACCCTTCTTGCTCAGGTATTTAAGACGGAGAGATTCCAGCTCCTCGGCCGATTCGGCCTTGAGAGCGTTTACCTCATTGATTAACTGCTGTATTTTCTCTAACATTTCTGTTGCTGTTTTTCTTGAGGCGCAAAATTAGCATTTTTTGAGTGTAAAAGCAATTAGATTCCTTAATTTTGCAGCCATGACGATACGAGATAACTGTTCGCTTGCCGGCCGGAACACTTTCGGCATGGATGTAAGGGCAGACCATATGCTTGAATGGTCTACTCCCGAAGAACTCATAAGCCAGTTGCAGGATATTGAGAAGCCGGTCCTTATGATAGGAGGAGGCAGCAACCTGCTTTTTATGGGCGACTTTAACGGTACTGTGATACATTCCACAATATCAACAATTGAAGTTCTGGGTCACACGGGTGACAATGTCCACGTCAAGGTGGGATCCGGTGTGGTTTGGGATGATTTTGTAGCCTGGTGTACAGTGAACGGCTTGTGGGGTGTTGAGAACCTGTCGGCCATACCGGGTGAGGTGGGGGCTGCCGCAGTCCAGAATATCGGTGCATACGGCGTTGAGGCCAAGGATGTTATCGATACCGTTCAGACCATCTGCCTGGAGGATGGCAGCGAGCGTGACTTCAGTAATGCGGAGTGCAAGTACGCATACCGTCAGAGTATTTTCAAGAATGAACTAAAAGGACAGTACGCCGTTGC
>CADCLI010000132.1 GCA_902802285.1 uncultured Bacteroidales bacterium | reverse complement strand
CGGCGGTATGGGCGGATTCGGAGGCGGTTTCGGTATGAATGCCGAGTATGATCCCACCACCTCACGCAATGACGTGGAGTTCACGTCATCCAACCTGCCCATAGTCATCATTGAGACAGAGGCCAAGACACTGACAAACAGTCAGAAATCCGGTGGCACGATGAAAGTCATCGACAACGGATCCAAACGTAACAGGATAACCGATCAGGCTAACGGATATGACGGAAAGATAAAGATCAAGCTGCGCGGCAACTCATCGCTGTTCTTTGACCAGAAACGCTTTACGCTTGAAACCGTAACCGCCGAAGGCAAGGCCAACGACGTTGAGTTGCTGGGCATGCCCGCAGACAATGACTGGGTGCTGCTGGCTCCGTACAATGACATTTCAATGATGCGTGACGCATTTGCCTTTGACATGTGGAACAACATGGGTCATTGGGCTCCACGTACACGTTATTGCGAGGTTGTCATGAACGGCAAGTACATCGGAGTCTACACTCTTTGCGAGAAGATCAAACGCGGCAAGAACCGTATAGATATCTCCAAACTTACCCCCAAGGACACCAGTGCCCTTGATATCACCGGCGGTTACATAGTCCGTATTGACCCGCCCGATGAGGGTGAAAAATCATTCACATCCGATGTTCCCGGCATAATGAATACCGGCACCATGGGTGGCGGATTCGGAGGGTTCGGCGGATTCGGAGGCGGTATGGGCGGATTCGGAGGACGTGCCACGGTTACGTGGAGCTATTTCTACCCCAAATCCGACAAGCTGACCCCTGAACAGGAAAAATATATAAGTGATTACGTCAAAACCACTGAGAAGGTAATACAGAGTGACTATTTTGCCGATCCTGAGAAAGGTTACGCCAAATATATAGACGTTGAGTCATTTGTGGACTATTTCATCCACACAGAGCTCAGCCTGAATGCTGACGGATTAAAACGCAGTTCATATTTCTATAAGGAGAAACAGAATGCCGACGGCACAGGCGGCAAACTTCATGCCGGTACCGTCTGGGATTACAACCTGGCATACGGAAACTGTAACTTTGCAAACGCCAACAACATCGAAGCCTGGGTTTATGAGGGCAGCGAGACCAACCCCACCCCGGCCATGTGGAAACGCCTCACTGAAGATCCGGCATTCATGGCCAAGGTGAAGGCGCGCTGGAAGGAATTGCGCAAGGGATATCTGAGCATAGAAAATATAAACCGTTTCATTGATGAACGTGCCGCCCTGCTTAAGGAGTCACAAGCGCGTCAATACACCAAATACCCCGACCTTCTGGTCCCCAAAAGCGATGGCAGCCAGAATACCCAGGGACAGTCTAACGGCGGATTCGGAGGCTTTGGAGGCGGATTCGGAGGTTTTGGCGGTGGATTCCCGGGAGGCGGTGGATTCGGAGGCTTCGGCGGTGGCGGAGCGGCAGCAATGTTCTCTGCATACACCGTTTCCAGTTATGACGAAGAGATTGGCATACTCAAGAAATGGTTTGCGGACCGCATTGCATTCCTTGACAGGAACTGGAAATAAAAAACTGATTAAACCAAACCCGTATAATAGTGTCTAATGATAGTATTATAAAACTAACCCTGCCATTATTATGCCCAATATGTCATTCAAAAGAGCAGTCATACTGACTTTCGTCCTGTTAATATCCGTTGTAACCTTTGCCCAGAGAGGCGGAGGAGGTGGTGGCGGTTTTGGCGGAGGCGGAGGCTTCGGTGGAGGCGGCGGCTTCGGTGGAGGAGGCGGTCAGTTTGGTGGCGGCGGTGGCCGTGGAGGTGGCGGCTGGGGCTGGGGCTCCAATGTCCTTAATGACAGTACCGCGCTGGAGAGATACAGCGGCAGTATTACATTCACCGAGGGTCGTGGTGCAGGAAATGTAATCCGTGACGATGATCTTAAACAATTGTTGGATTCTGTCGTATTCCTCAAATATCAGGAGGCCCACAAGCAGTTCATCAAAGGTGACAACCGTGAAAGCATAGGTGTCCTGCTGGGTGTTCCTGCTGCAATCATGACTTTGATAGCTGTCACACACAGAGCCGAGGATGACCCGGAGCTGTCCAAGAAACTATACATTATTTCAGGTTCACTGGTAGTTCCCGCAGTTTCCGTTTACTGCTGGGGACGCATCAAGAAAGCCAGAGCGATGAAAGCCATCGATAAGATATGTGATGACTATAATCATGAACTGGAATTGAGAGAAGCGGCCAAACTTCTGCAGTTTGAATTCGAGCCCACGGTAATGATTCCCATAGAACACTCTCCCACTCTGGGACTTACTGTCAGTCTAAACTTCTAATATTCCTTTATTATAAGGGAAAACATTAAGGGTATAATCTCCAGAACTACGCGCTTCGCGCTATCCCTCCCACTAACGCGCCGAGGGTGGCGACGGTTCTCGAGATTATACCCTTAATGTTTTCGCTCGCTTAGGTAGATTTACTCTCTGATATACGGCGATTCCGGCATGAAGAGGAAACTCTTAATGTAGCCTCCTGCATCTATTACAATCTTCTCGAATACGGTTCCTGGCTCTATGGGACGTATTGTCAGGGTGTGCTCACCCTTGGCAGCCTTGCCCAGCTGTACGCGGTCATCCTTTACGCGGGTTGCCACTGTGGGGTAATAGACTGAATAGATGTTGCGCTGGTCCTCATTCAGGCGCTCGTTGAACACCACTTCAATCTCATCGCCTCCATCCAGGCTTACCATATAACGGTGTCCCTCAAGACGATAGAATGTCAGGGTTGCATTTACTGCTATTACAGCCTGCAGGTTTTCCACATCCTCGGTCAGGTTGAACTTATAGGTCATGCTGGCGCCATCTGTAGGCTGGCTGTAAGGCATCAGTGCCACGCCTGAGAGCGTACGTCCCATGAACGGAATTGTGGTCCACTTGGCTGAGCCTGAAGTTACAGCTTTCTGTGCGTAGAAATGCTCTGCCTCCATTGCCACTACCCCGTCCTTCTGGGTGAATACGTATCCGCCCTCCTTATCACCTTTCTCAACGCGGGTTACGCGGGGCTGTGTATCGGCACGGAAATTATCGTTCCAGCTTGTGTAGCCTATGTGTTTCTGGATCATCATGCCGTTCCACTTGCCACCAGACATCTCCTTGTTATAATAGGCGCAGAGTTCGGCATCACGCTTAAAGTCACGCTCACAGCGCTCTGCCCAATAGTTGGCGGCAGGATCGTTGTTGCGGGCCAGTTTCTGGTTCATTGCCTGGCTGTAGTACATATCGTAGATATTGCCCATAGCCTGTACGGGGAAGAGTATAATCTGCTGATAAGCATCGCGGTACTCGGGCTTGAGACGCAGATACTGGCGCAGGGCCTCGGCCTCCAGGCGTGCGTAATCATCGCAAACCTGTTCAAACTCACCGGTCTCAAGAGTGTAGTACTGACGGGCATCAAGCATCTCGGCACTTATGCGGCCGTTGTACTTGCAGCAAAGGTTCAGAATGCGTGCGGCTTCCTGAGCCTCCTCCTCACCAAAGAACTCAAGGCAGAAATCGTATGTGTGGTCAAGCAGAGTCTCAACGGTAAATGCGGTGGGGTTCCATGCCATATCTAAGAACAGTGTGATGGGATATTCCATAGGCTTGAGGTCACCTACATTCAGCACCCAGATCTTGTCAACACCATAGTCGTATGTAAGCTGCATCTGCTCCCACAGATGCTGTATGGGAGTGATATTGAGCCACTTTGAGTTACGCGGAGCACCTACATAGTCCACGTGGTAGTACATACCCCAGCCTCCCTTGCGCTTGCGTTCCTCGGCATTGGGCAGACGGCGGATATCGCCCCAGTTATCATCGGACAACAGGATAATAACATCATCAGGAACGCGCAGGCCCTTGTTATAATAGGTCTGAACCTCCTTGTAGAGCGCCCAAACCTGCGGACGCTGCTCGGCCGGTTTACCTGTAACCTCCTTTATTATCTGGCGTTGGTCGGCGAACAGACCTTCCAGCATCTTCATGTTATCCTCGTCGCTGCCTCTAAGCTCAGCGTCACCGTCACCGCGCATACCGATGGTAATCAGATCCTCGGTATTCTTGGCGCGCTCCACACCCTCGCGGAAGAACCTCTGCAGCTCCTGCTTGTTAGTGGTATAGTCCCACTGACCGCCGTATGCACGCGGGTTACGTGCCCACTCCTGATGGTTGCGGGCCATAGGCTCGTGGTGAGATGTTCCCATTATCACGCCCATGTCATTGGCCGTCTTGGAGTTTTCGGGGTCATCGGCATAGAATGCCCAGTCCCACATGGCGGGCCACATAAAGTTACCGCGCAGACGCAGTATCAGTTCAAAGCACTTGGCATAGAACTCATGGCCGCCACGCTGTGTGCCGAATGTATTCTTCACCCATGTGGTCAGACACGGAGCCTCGTCATTCAGGAATATGCCGCGGTAGGTCACTGCCGGCTCGGCGATACGCCAATCTGCTCGGACAGCTCGTATATACCGTAGATGGCACCGCGCATATCACTACCTGCTATAACCAGAGCCTCATCGATACCCTTGACAGGATTAGCAACAACTGTCATGATATACTTCTCGCGCTTGCCCTGAAGCTCCTTCTTGTCAATCTTCTTACTCTTTATTATCTGGGCTATGAACTTGCTGTCTATCGTACCCACAATCACCGGTTTTCCGGACACTGAGGCTGCATCATATACCACTTGAGCCTCCTGCCCACCCACAGCCTTGAAATCCTGCTGCAGAGCCTTCAGGGCTATCTGCACGCCGGTCTTATCAGCCTGGTCTGCCAGAATCTGCACGGGTTTCCCGTTATCAATAAGCGTAAACCTGTCACTTGATAACTCATTGAATGAAATGCCTTTGTTATCGGCAGCATTTACCGACACTGTCGTTAGCGCAAACACGCCAAGAACCATTAAGATCTTTCTCATAACTATATTTGGTTGAATTGTTGCTTTTATAAAGGCAAATATAATGAATTTATTTTACCAACACCACCCTTCCCTCGTGGATATATAGCCCATGCACTACAGGCTTGCCCGGAAGCAGACAGCCGTCAATGGTAAACCACTCTCCATTACCGTCCGAACTGATTGCAGGCACAAGAGTATAATCTTTCAACAGATTTACGAATCTGAATGAAGCCAGTCCGTTCACAACAGTCATTTCCGTTAAGGGTTTGGACATCAGCAGGCTACCGTCTCTATTGGATTTGTTCAGTTCGGCAGCAGGCGCCGAAGTATTTGTAAGGCTGTCATTATCGGCATAGGGATAGGCCCAATATTTCATATTAGCCTTTGATGTATACGTCAACCCGTTGGCTGGAATTATCGTGTACAGTTGTCTGTTTTTGTTATTTACACTACCATTATGGAATATATAATCATCATAATCCACATGGCAGACCACTATTCCGCTGCCGGGCAATGATTCATCCCATCCTTTCATCTGCCCGTTTTCCACAAGATAATACTCATCGGCCCAACCGTCATTACGGATCAGATACGATACGGAAGCATCGGACAGCGCTTTCATTCCGTCAACCACCGTATCGTTATTCAGTTCCACGGGATTGAGCCACCCCAAATATGTACGCTCAAATGCAGAGTAACCACAGGGATGAAAACCGCTACCATTAAAGTTTCCTTCGTCCATCAGATCCCAACTGCCCAAATAGTTCATAGAACCGTCGTATAAGTCCGGTAGTCCGAAACAGTGGCTATACTCATGACAGAGAGTGCCGAATGTGCCGTAATCGCCTTTTCCAGACAACTCCTGAACAGCACAGTATGCATCAATCAGATATGTCTTAAATCCTGTGGTTACAGGTATCGACTCGCAACTATCGTGTTCGCTCATCCACCATTGATGCGGCCAGATACTCATATTGCCGCCTCCGTCGTTCATTCCTTTACCGGCATACAATATGAGCAACTGATCTACCTTGCCGTCATTATCCCAGTCATATTGTCCCCAGTCGTTTATACTGTCTTTTATGATTTCTACAATGTCCTGGACCAGATATTTGCTGTTTTCGTCATCATATTGAGTACTGCGGTACTTCTTCATACTGTCCACCTGCGCATAAAACAGGTCAAAGCTTAAATCAAGCTGGCCGTAACTCTGGTCATAGAAATAATCATGCAGGGAGCCATATAGCTGATTATCACTTAAGTTTTTGGTATTCAGTGTATTATTCCAGTGTCGAATAGTCTGAAGACTATCTCCTCTGAAACCTTTGTCGGCAAACGCCGCAAGCACTACCAGTTGGTGGCGCTCACCAATGAGCGGGTTACCTATAGTATCACCTTCAGTTATATTTGTGGCCGATGCACGGCGCTGCGTATGTCTGAACAGGTCAATCCTATCCAACCGCGGACGGCAGTTCCTGCTGAACGTAACCTCTTGGCCAATAAAATCTTGGCCGATAACCGGGAGCATCACCACTGTCAACAATAAAAATAAAACAGTCCTTCTCATAACTATCTGAATAATCTTAGTTCAAACCGGCCTGTAACGGCCATGCGGTCATCTTTTACGGCAATTGCGCCTAATATGTCAGAAATGTCGGAAATACTGTCAATTACGGGTTGCAGGTCTTCTGCGGATCGGATGCGGTTGGCCATCGCGGTTGCGTAGCTGTCGGCCAGCATGACGTCACGGCACACAATCATCACAGCATCTGCCCTACCCAGGCTCAGTGACGGCCCCACAGTGCCGCTTGATGTGCAGATACCGCACGGGAATGCGGCCACAGGTATGTGCAGACCCACTTTTTCGGATAGTGGTGATTGGCCGGCAAATACCGATATGTCCATGTCGGAGGCTGCCTGGGCGTAAATGTCTCCCCCATTCTCCACTATGACCTCTTTAGTGCCGAATCTCTCTTTAAGGAAATCAGCCACACGCAAAGCTACTGCACCAGCCACTGCACTCATGGGGCCTATTCCGGTTTTGTGGCTTACGCTTGACATTTCCTTCAGTATGTCTGGTGCCTGGGGGCTGGCATCGTATGGCGTAAGCGCAGCCTTAAATTGCGGATCCATAAGCAGATAGGCATCCATCATGCGGCGCAGATCCACCAGCATGGAGTAAGCGTCCGCCTCCATATGGTCCGAATATGAGCCGCTGTCGACTCCTATCCACAAATCAGATTCAAGGAACTTTACGCAGAACCAGCGTCTCCCGTCATCCGAGAAACGACTTCGGTAACTGCGCTCAGTATAATCCATTGTCAATCTGCAAATTCAATATGGAACAACTTTAGCGGACAAGCGGTAATGCACATCTTGCAGACCACGCACTTGTCGGGCTGGAAACGTAATTTCCAATCAGGGGCGCCCATTGAAAGCGCGCCCGACGGACAGGCCGATGTACATGCGCCGCAACTCACGCACTTGGCATCATCAAAAGTAATTTTCTTCTCCAGCGGGCTTACATCCACACCGCTATTCTGCATGAAATCTATTGCCTGGGCTATATGGTCTGAGTCTGAATCCAATTCAAGTACCAGCTTACCGCGGCGACCGCCGTCGATATCGGCCTTGATGATGCTGACCATGATATCGTACTTCTTAATCAGCTCATAGATAAGCGGGCGGCTGGCCTCGCCATCGGGGAATGATATAACTACTTTCTTTGTCATAACCTTATCTGTTTTACTGATTAATCTCCTTAAGTCCCTGAAGTGACGTTCCTGTTGGCATCGGCCTTACAGGAGCGGTCAGCTCAAACTGTCCCTTCTCAATCCAATCCTTCAGGATGGCGGCAATCTTACGCGCCTTGTTTAGGCTGGACAGAGGAGCCGTATGGATCTTCTTGCCCATAAACTCAATCTCGCCTGATCGCAGCTGCTCATAGTTGACCTTACCTATCAGGTCACCCTTTTGGCCGTAATCCTCTATGAATGTGTCAATCTGACAGTTACGTATGCTCACGCGGTGCGCCAGATCCTCATCTAAAAGCGGAATGGGAACACCTATGCCAACGTACATCGTGACACCGTATTTCTCAAAATATGCGCCGCGCAGGAATTCTGATGACATCTCCCTCATCTCGCCCATCACGGCCAGCGTACGGGCATTACCCATGGGCACACCATATTCATTAAGCGGCTTGGAGCAGTTGAACTGGGTGCCGTTCCAGACCACATAACCCTGAGTGCCACAAAGGAATATGCGGGTTCCCAGGCCGATGGTACGGCATTCGGGATCATTGAGCAACGGCGACAACTCACCTGCCGAGCTGTAGGACGCATTCTTCATGCGGGGCAGCAGCGTGCCCATATATGTATATAAGGTGCGGTCAGTGGAGTTCACAGCCACATTGTAGTTCTGATATGCGTTACGCGGATTCATCAGGATAGCCTCGTTGATGGTCTTGAGGCTTATCTCGGTCTTGATATGCTTGCGAGGATAGCAGTCAGTACCCTTGCCCCAAGCCTCCAGTGTCAGTTTCTTGCCGTCAATCAGCTCCTGGATAATGTGTGCGCCGCCGTATGTGGGATTCTGCGGATTGCAGTCTGTAGCACCCACATAAGTATCCACGGCAGCCAGACCGCCGCTTACCGGCACACCGTTAATCTCAATCCTCTCCATGCGGATGGGCGGATTTGCGTGACCAAAGTTCAGGAACGCACCGCTTGAACACATAGCGCCGAAAGTGGCGGTAGTAACCACATCAACCTTATCAAGAATCTCCTTGGGTGACATCGTCTTGGCCATCTCCGACACCTCCTCGGCTGTCAGAACCACCGCCTTACCCTTCCGGATCTTCTCATTAATCTCCTCGTAACTCTTACTCATTTCAAAGTATTCTAAAACATCTGCAAAGATAAAAAAATAGTACAAAAGGGGACAGACCCCTTTTGTATCATTTTAGTCTGTCTGCAATTATTTCCACTTGTGGGAGGTCATCCCTCTCGGACATGGTTACCTCAAAATGAGTGCCGGTAATAGGAGTCTTGACAGTTTTATAACCCACGTATGATATCTCCAGATAGTGGTCCGGATTGACCAGTTTAAGCGAAAAGTTCCCCTCCATATCAGTGGCACAATGTGCTACAATACGGTCCAATGAGTCACGCTCACATACATTCACTATAATCATCGGTCCCTCATTATCACATACAATACCAGTTATTATATCACCGGCCGATGGTTTACCACCCGATACCACCACTTTTGTCTCATCGGGCTTATCTGCACTGCCTGTATTTACGTATGAGGGGTCACGCAGAGGTATCGGTATTCCGCTATATTGCTCTTTGACCAGCCAGCCTATCTCCGGGCGCAGTGTCTTGGTCTCCACATCCTGCGTCAGCCCCACTATGCCGGCCCGCACCTCC
>CADCLI010000131.1 GCA_902802285.1 uncultured Bacteroidales bacterium | reverse complement strand
GTGGGGGCAGACTGGTTCCCTTAAAATAAGGTGAGGCATGAAGAGGTTCTTATACTGTTTTTTGGCTTTGATGCTGGCTATGCCGGTTATGGCCGAAGATATAGAGATAAGGTTTGACCAGTTGCCGGAGAAGGCCCGTAAGGTCGTTGTAAAGGCTTTTCCGGATACCAAGGTAAAGAAGGTCGAAATGGAACGCCGTGCCAGTCTGATACAGTATGAGGTAAAACTGGCAGGCGGTATCAAGATGCAGTTCTCAAAAGACGGATCATTCACTGAATGCGAGTGTACGCAAGGGGCTGTTCCCAGTCTGCTGATTCCGTCCAGAATAAGGGATTTTGTGGCCAGGGAGTTTGCCGGCAGGGAGATTCGCCGCATAGAGCATGACAACAAACTGTTTGAGATTCTGCTGGACAATGGTGATGAACTGAGTTTTAACAGTTCATACAGACTTATTGATATTGACAGGGTTACATCCGAAGAATGAGTATGAAGACGATCTCAGGAAAAAACCGGTTTAATATGGTTTTGTGTCTGACAGCACTTGCATGTCTGACAATATCGTGTCTTGAAACAGATAAGGCCGACAGGACCCTTACCAGGACGGTACTTGTTTATATAGCCGGTGACAACAATCTGTCTAACATGGCTAATTCAAACATCTACTCCATGAACGGCAATATCAGCAACGGTACAGACAATACCAAACTTATTGCATTTGTTGACCGGAAGGATGTTCCGCCGACCCTTCTGCATATTCATGACGGTTATATCGACACCATTTTTGATTACAACAGGGAAAAGCAGGAACTGGACACGTCCGATCCCATGGTATTGCGTGATGTGATAGAGTATGTCCACAACAGATACAAATCCGAATCATACGGTCTGGTCCTGTGGTCACACGGAACCGGCTGGATTCCCACATCGCAACTGCATTTTGTCGGTCCAAACATGAAATATGTGCAGGGACGTGACGGAGATGGCTTTAAGGAAGGATTGCGTGACCCGTTTGCCCCTTTTCAGGAAACCAAGGCATTTACCTGGGAGGATCGCAAAGGGCAGAAACCTGCTTATTCATGCATGGATCTGGATGAGCTTGTTGAGGCGATTCCGGAAGGTATATTTGATTTCATAGCGTTTGACGCCTGCTATATGGGTTGTACCGAAGTCATATACGCTTTAAGGAATAAAGCGGACTATATCATTTCATCGTGCTATGAGATTGTGAGTTACGGTTTTCCGTACCATATAGTGACTCATGATTATCTGAGCGGTAACCTGATGAAGGTATGCCGGGAGTTCTTTGTCTATTACAATTCCATGACAGGCTGGGAGAGAATGGCCGGTGTGTCGCTGGTAAAGACCAGCGAGTTGGACAGTCTGGCCAGATGTTTCAGTAAGATTGTGTCCGGATACAGGGATACCATCCCCGTGATGAATGTTGATGATATACAGGTGTTTGACCGTTTCAAGAACCATGTGATGTATGACCTGGAGGATTTTGTTGATAAACTGGAACCGGACAAGGAAGACCTTACCGAGTTCAGACTCCAGATGGAGAGATGCGTACCGTATAAGATATCGACTCCTTATATATTCCAAGGTGACAGGGAACAGATAAAGGTGAATACCTATTGCGGATTGAGTATTTATATTCCTATAAGCAAATATGATTCCTGCGGATTGAATGACGACTATCGTAAGACAGACTGGAGCAGAGATACCGGTTTCGGAGTCAGGAATGAACCCAATGAGGATAACGGTAATGAAATTCAGTAAGTTATATAAGATGAAAAGGTTTTGGATTTTGACCGCATTCATGACAGTTGGAATAGCTGTATGCGGATGTAAGGGTGACGCAACATTGTCGCGTGACGTTAAGGGGTATGATGATCCTCTCATGCAGAATGAGAAGAAGATAACTGAGATAATCAGGAATATGACCCTTGAGGAGAAGGTGGCCATGCTTCACGGCAAGCATATGTTCACGTCCGAGGGTGTGCCCAGCCAGGGTATTGCCGATATGGTTTATGCCGACGGTCCCTTTGGTATCCGTGAGGAGATGGAGCCGCATTCATGGAACTCCCTGCATCTGACCACTGACTCTGCCACATTCTTCCCCACGGGATCGGCCCTGGCCGCTACCTGGAGTCACGAGCTGGCTTATAAATACGGTACCGGTATGGCCCGTGAGGCACGTCTGCGCGGTAAGGATATGATTCTGGGTCCTGCTATAAACATTCAGCGTATCCCTACGGGCGGACGCACATATGAGTATCTGAGCGAGGATCCGTATCTGAGTTCAGTGTTGTCAGTACAATATACAAAAGGTGTTCAGGATAATGGCGTGGCTGTTTGCGTAAAGCATTTTGCGCTTAACAACCAGGAGACCAACCGCGGCAGCGTGAACGTGATTGTGAGCCCGCGTGCCATGCGTGAGATTTATCTGCCGCCGTTTGAGGCCGCTATCGTTGAGGGTAACGCATATGGCGTGATGTCGGCCTACAACAAGATTAACGGTTACTGGTGTGCCGAGAACTATGAGTTGCTTAACTCTATCCTGCGTCAGGACTGGGGCTTTAAGGGTATGGTTATCTCTGACTGGGGCGGCACTCACAGCACAGTGGGTTCGGTTACTGCCGGTCTGAACGTGGAGATGCCCAACTCACAGTATCTGGGTCAGGCTCTGCTGGATTCGGTTGCTGCCGGTGCAGTATCGGAGAAGGTTATCGATGAGCGTGTACGTGAGATTCTGCGCGTGCGTATGGTTATAGATCCTGTTCCAGAGGATAAGGCAAACGTTGATATTACATGCAAGCCCGAGCAGGCTCAGATATCTTATGAGGTTGCTACACAGTCAATTGTACTGCTTAAGAATGAGGGAGGGCTGCTTCCTGTTGATTTGAATAAGGTTAAGACTATTGCCGTGATTGGTGATAATGCTGACAAGATTATGGCTACCGGCGGTGTAGGTGCAGGCGTTAAGGCTCTGTATGAGATTACTCCGCTGGCAGGTCTTAAGAACAGGATAGGTGATAAGGCCAAGATTGTTTATGCTCAGGGTTATACTTCTCAGCAGGCCCGCGGCGGTGGATTTGGTGGATTTGGAGGCTTTGGCCGTCGTGGCGGTGCTCCTGCAGTCACTTCCAAACCCGATGATACTGCCGCTAAGCTTAAGGATGAGGCTGTAAAGGCTGCCAAGGGAGCTGATATAGTTCTGTTTATCGGTGGTGACAACCGTCAGCATGAGACCGAGGGCAGTGACCGTCGCAGCATGGATCTGCCTTATGATCAGGAGGATGTGCTGGAGGCTGTGGCGGCTGTAAATCCCAACGTGGTGTTCATTGCAGTGGCCGGTGCTCCGGTTGATCTGAACCGTGTTCAGGCCTGCAGTCCAGCAATCGTGCAGTCTTGGTTCAACGGTACCGAGGGCGGTAATGCATTGGCCGATATCCTGCTTGGCAAGATTTCACCCAGTGGACGTCTTCCGTTCTCATATCCTATTAAACTTGAGGACAGCCCTGCTTACGCAATGGGTAATTTCCCGCAGACCGATGCTCCTATCAACCAGGATGTGTTTGTATCGCTGGTCCAGGAGGACAGCAAGGCCGAGGAGATGCTCAAGGGCGCTACAGGCCGCGGTACGGCACTGTATTCTGAGGACCTGTTGGTGGGTTACCGCTGGTTTGATACCAAACAGAAGCCGGTGATGTATCCGTTCGGATATGGTCTTGGTTACTCTGATATTGAGTATACGGACTTCAGTCTTGTTACTGAGACTCCCAATCATGAGTCTTATAAGGATGGTGACAGAATCATGTTCTCCATAACTCTTAAGAATAACGGCAAGTATGATCAGTTTGATGTTCCGCAGGTTTACGTACATCGCGTTGACTCAAAGGTTGAGTGGCCGTATAAGGAACTCAAGGCATTCGGCAAGTACAAGGTTCCGGCAGGACAGAGTCTGAACGAGGGACTGATTATTCCGGTAGAGGATCTAAAGTACTGGGATGAGAACAAGCATGACTGGGTGCTGGAGCCCGGAAAGATTGAACTGCTCCTGGCTCACGATGCCGGTAATGTGGTTGCTAAATTAGAGTGTAATATAAAGTAACCTCCTGATAATATGATATAAACGCTCCCGGAATTGTTCATCGGGAGCGTTTTTTATTCATCGACCTTTAGCATGTAGAATGCTGAGGTTGTAAAGAAATTCCTCAGGTAGGGGATGACGCTTATCCAACGCCATAGTTTGCGTGGTTTGAGATGGAATTTTATCTCATAGTGAGGATTGATGAAATAGAGCCGTCTGTCCAATATACTGAATGGCTTGGTTTTGACAACCCTTTCAAATTTGCCTATGGGGCATTTGTAGCGTTTAATGTCTAACAGATCGTCAATCCTTGATTTTTTCTCTCCGAAGAGTTTGAGTGTGAAACGGTAAAGGAAAGCCGGTAACAGATGAAACCATGGAAGATGTGACAGAACCCGGCTCTGACACATCTGCTGGTGTCCGCCGAAAGGCATCTGCCATACGGGGAATGACATGAACATAAATCCTTGAGGGGTGAGCAGGTTTCGGCATTTGTTGATGAACTCATCCTTATCGTATATGTGCTCTATGACATCGTGACATATAATAAGGTCAAACTGATGCTCCAGTTCCTTAAGTTTGAATACGTCCTGAGCAATGAATATGCCTTGTACACCTTCTTCTGTAAAGAATTTGCCGGCATTCTCTATCTTACCGGCATCAAAATCAACACCTGTGACTTGGCATCCCAATCGGGCAAAAGGCAGTAGTATTCCACCTTCTCCGCAACCTATCTCAATGATTTTGCACCGGTTTCGATCAAGATGGCGAAAGAGCAGAATCTGTCTCTGAACCCGGGAAAGATCTCCGGGATCTGCGGAAGACTGATGTGCTGCCTTAAAAACGAG
>CADCLI010000130.1 GCA_902802285.1 uncultured Bacteroidales bacterium | reverse complement strand
CGTATTATTTTTATATCTTTGCAGCGAATACATTCTTTTTGGGGCTGTTTGGCTTTGACAGCAGATAGAAAAGGTATGTAAGCAGGCAGTGCTCTGTCGGTCCGCACTATAAAAAGATCGGCAACAATTATCTGGCAACAACAACTTTGCTCTTGCTGCTTGATCGAAGTACAGTAGATCTGCTTAATCACGGCACAAGGTGCTGTGACAAGACATCACCCGGAAGCTCTTGCTCCGAAGCTCGTCGATACGGTGGTGCAGTCAAATCGGGGATAGTTCCTTTCGGCTTCGCGTAAGGGATGAGATTTTAGAAGATAAGGTTATGGCCCGGTAGCTCTATCCAAGTCATGGCTCGAAAACTCAAGTAGAGATAAGCCTGTAGAAAGCATATGGTTTCTCTGTTTGGACGAGGGTTCGACTCCCTCCAGCTCCACATGCAAAAGAAAGACCACCTAACGGCGGCCTTTCTTTCGTATGTGGAGCATGTGACCTTCTTTTATTTCGCTAACGCGAAAGCGCTCCATTTCATTCCGCTTGGCGTCCTCCGGACGCTCTCGCACTCCGTGCTCGCCCCAATACGTTTCCTTGTGCGTAATAAAAAGTTTCCCTATTTTTGAGGTGATTATGGATAAATCACTTGTTGAGTATATTGAGGGACAGATCATTCCTATGTATGACGGGTTTGATGCGGGTCATGGGCGTGAGCATGTCAGGGCGGTGATTGAGGAGGCTGTGCGGCTGGCGGGGTTCTATGATGTTGATGCGGATATGGTTTACACTGCGGCGGCTTATCATGATACGGGGCTTTGCGTGGACCGTAAGACGCATCATCTGGAATCTGCCAGGATAATACGTGCGGACAAGAGACTGGGGGATTGGTTCACTCCCCATGAGATTGAGGTTATAGCTCAGGCGGCTCAAGACCACAGAGCATCATCGGACCATGAGCCCAGAACCATCTACGGTAAGATAATTGCTGAGGCTGACCGCCAGATAATACCGGAGAGCATCATTCTCAGAACTGTCCAATACGGATTGGCACATTATCCTGATCTTGACAAGGAAGGACATTGGCTGCGTACCTGTGAGCATATGGCCCAAAAATATGATGAGGGCGGATATCTTAAACTGTGGATTCCCGAGTCCCGCAATGCAGAAGGGCTGGCACGCCTGCGTGATATCATACATGATAAAAGCCGCTTCAGAGAGTATTTTGAAGCGGCTTATGAGAGTGCTGTAAAGGGTAATCAGGGATTATAGATGAATTTCCGGCGGTTTCTGATATAGATCTGTCCCGGTTGCATCTCCGTTACCGGTTGTCCCAGCAGATTGTAAATTCTTTCACTATTCGCATCACCTGAAGATACGGGTTCTATCCAATCTATAACCGTCTGGATATATAGTGAATCCGTAGTGATATGGAAGTTTCTCTTTCCGATACTCGGACGGTTCATTAAATATGACTTGCTTCCTCCATCCGGATAAAGACCCACACTCTGAAATTCCCTGTGCATGCAATAAACAAGAGTATCCGCCCAGCTGTCATCGGCGGCTGTCAGTATTACACAGCCGTTTTCTTTATTGCTTAGTTTGAAATTGGCGTGAATATCAGTACCGTTGTCATTATCACACCAGATGACCTGATAACCATTGGCCGGAATAATTGTTCCGGACGGAATCCTGTACTTGTGGGGAGTGCCGGGGGCGTCTGACAGATACATTCCACTTACATCGTAACTCTTGTCTGTGGAATTGTACAGTTCAATCCAGTCATGTTTCTTGAAACCGCTATTCATGTATATGCCATTTCCGGCACTTACCTCATTGATCCTTACAGGCTTGATTGTGGTCTCTTTTGGCTTGAATACCGCAATCAGGGTTTCATCATAGGACGATTTCATCCTGTAACTGGGTTGAGTTGATATTGTTGTCCCGTATTCATTCTGCCATCCGCTGAACGTATAGCCTTGGGGTGCTGTTGCAGTTACTGTCGAAGTTGTAAGTATAGGGCCTTTGTATCTGCCAGTAGGTATCAGCAGACCGTTAAGTGTTAATGTGGCCTGGGGAATGTTCGATGAAATCGTTTTGACCGGCGAATAGTAACCGGTGGTGGTTATGTATTGCCAGGACTTCAGCTGGTTTATTTTGTTGGTGAGATAAGAATAAGTGATATTGTTGATCATATCAATGTCTCCCTGGGGGCTTTCATTGTTGAAGGCCATCTCACGAGCCGCTATTGTGCTTAACTCCATGATAATGGGGTGCAGATAATCCGGGTTTAATACCGAACCGGCCATTATGCAGTAGCTGTCAACGAACAGTTTGTTGAATGTGCTGTTCCTGAGCATGTTGTGGAATAGGGTGACAATGATAGTCCTGTATTCTTCGGAGTCAAATACGGTGAATGGATTATCGTTGATGTCGGCTCCGTAACCCAGAATGTTGTCTATATCAAACAGTATGAAACGGAACTGTCCGTCCGGCTTGCGACGGAAAACCTTGACGTTATTTCTTGGCCAGTCCGAATTGTACAGAAGGAATTCTACTGCCATATAGTTGGCAAACTCTTCAACATCAACCAGTTGGCATATTCTTTTGTATGTGTCCGGATTGTCTGAGGTCCTGGCCAGTTCCAGCCATTCATCCCAAGCATCAGCATCACCTTGGGACTGAATGTATCCGTATCCGTGACCGGTGTTGCCGCTTTTATGGTCAATCTTGAAGAAATCCACATCATCTTCATCCAAACCGTAGTTGGAATATGCATAATCCTTGTTGTTGGGTTCGCGTATATTCAGCACTCCTTTATATACACCGTTTACATATTGATGAACCGGTTGGTATGACTGGCATTCCAGATTTACTCCTGACCTTATGATTACCTGCTGAAGGGCTGCATCCCTGAAACGTGCCACATTGGAGTTCCCTCCGTTACGTATCTTCAGGGCCTTGTATTTGTTAAACTGCTTATCGGCAAAAGGTGTGAAAGGCAGAAAATTGTCATAACCGTATTTTTTCTTTACTTCGACCTTAAGGGAGTGAGGTTCGAATGCACGGCTGTAACGGCCTGAATTGCATATCTCAACCTCTTGGTTTATTACCATCCTGTTGGATTGGTCAATCACTTCCAGATTGGCTGGCCGGTCCCAATCCCAGTTCCAGTTGCACAACTCTGTCTGACCGTTACCTGCCAGTCCGTTAGGTCCTTTTGCCCAGATGCCATATGCCGTACTATAAAGGTTGTCATTGGATGTAACAACCGATATGACCGGTATCCCGTATTGGTTTTCGGTCCTGATATATGTTCTGGTGGCTACAGGTCCGGGCAGCATTCCGTCCTTATATAAACGGAAACGGTAAACCTTGGTGTCGTCGACAGTGTGTCCTCCGTTGCTGACCTTGACTTGCGGGTTGTCGGGAGTGGGCAGAGAGCAGTCTTTGGTGTAATATAAGGTGGCTCCTTCCGGTATATCTACATAAAAATAGAACTGTTCGGTAAACAGTTTGGAGTCGACATCTATCTGCGGGGCTGGCAGCTGGATCGAAGCGAATCTGCTTGTGGCGTTTGTGGCGGAAGGGGTAGGGTAACCGGTAAGTCCCCATTCAGCACCTCCGTCGGTCTTTCTCGCCCATGAAATACGCGCTGGAACAAACGGATAAACCTCCTTGATCCTGATGTCGCCATTCCTGTCAGAAAGCATTATGAATGATTCCTGAGTATTGTCATCATAATTGTTTTCAAGTTTGAAATCCAATTGATCCGGACAATAACTCTCAACATGACCGAACCATAGAGTAAGGTAACCATGTGCTTTTATTATTCTGCTACGGTCTCCGAGCGGACATTGCTGCGGGTTGTCAGGATCATTGCTGAGATACCATCCTTTTATGTCAATGTCGTCGTTTCCGGGATTGTAGAGTTCAATCCAACTTCCGTAGTTGAATGACGGATCCAAAAACATGTCTACATTGGCAGGCATAATCTCATTAATGACTAAAGCCGACTCATTGTCTGAGCCGGCTACTATGTCGTTAAAAGGTAATGCTGTTATAAAAGTTAACAGCAGCCTGATTAAACTCCTGCTGTTCATAGATGTTGCTTATCTTGCGTAATTGATGGCGCGGGTTTCGCGGATGACAGTGATCTTTACCTGGCCGGGATATGTCATCTCATTCTGTATCTTCTGTGCTATCTCGGCTGATAGTTGCTCTGTCTGCTTGTCATCAATCTTATCTGCACCTACTATCACGCGGAGTTCACGACCGGCCTGGATTGCGTATGTCTTGGTGACGCCGGGATAGGAGAGGGCAATCTTCTCCAGGTCATTGAGACGCTTGATGTATGCCTCAACGATCTCACGGCGGGCACCTGGACGTGCACCTGATATGGCATCGCATATCTGTACGATAGGTGCTATGAGGCTGGTCATCTCACACTCCTCATGGTGTGCACCGATGGCGTTGCAGATATCCGGTTTCTCTTTATATTTCTCAGCCAGATGCATACCGTATTCGGCGTGGGCCATCTCGGTCTCCTCATCGGGTACCTTACCTATATCATGGAGCAGACCGGCACGCTTGGCTTTCTTGGGGTTGAGACCAAGTTCTGCGGCCATCACGGCGCACAGGTTAGCGGTCTCACGGGCGTGTTGCAGAAGGTTCTGACCATATGACGAACGGTATTTCATCTTACCTATCAGGCGGATAAGCTCGGGATGCAGGCCGTGTATGCCCAGGTCTATGGTGGTTCGCTTACCGGTCTCGATAATCTCGTCCTCAACCTGTTTCTGAACCTTGGCAACAACCTCCTCAATGCGGGCGGGGTGGATGCGGCCGTCGGCCACAAGCTGGTGCAGTGCCAGACGGGCAATCTCACGGCGGACCGGATCGAATGCAGAAATCACAATAGCTTCCGGGGTGTCATCGACCACAATCTCAACGCCGCAGGCGGCCTCGATAGCGCGGATGTTACGTCCCTCACGGCCTATTATACGGCCCTTCATCTCATCGTTCTCAATGTGGAATACGGTAACCGAG
>CADCLI010000129.1 GCA_902802285.1 uncultured Bacteroidales bacterium | reverse complement strand
CACTTAACTTCCGCCCCGTTTTTGACTCTTATATTCGGAAGCCGCAAGAAAACGGGTTCACACAAAAACAAACGAATAAGTAATAACAAAAAAAATAAGAATTATGAAAAAGATTTTCTTCGCTGCCGTTGCAGCACTTTTCTTCGGAATGAATGTAAACGCTCAGAGTGTTAACGAGAATGAGGCAACAGTTGCCAGTGTAGTTGCAGAGCTCAACCAGGCTGACGCCCAGCAGTTCATACCCATGTATCAGAAGATGCTTACCGAGATTGAGACCGTCTGCCGCACCCAGAACAACGACGACAAGAAGACTGCACAGATTGAGGACATCAAGGATATGTACTACGACATCTTCAGCCAGATCCTGGTTTCAGAGCAGAACGACGTCGCTATGAACAGCGTTTCGATGGAATACTTCGATGCACGTATAGCAAAATGACACAATAGGTGACACAATAGGTGACACCTATTGTGTCAAAGAGTGATACTGTAGAGAGTGATAGAGTATGGCTCTACATCAAGAGTTGATTTGCTCTTAAGTTTAACAGACTCTGTAACAGGAGCTATAGGCTGCTGGTCAAAGTTGTTCTCATCTTCGGGCTGTCCCTTGATGACAGTCTTGGTCACACTCTTGAATCCGCCGAAACGTGACAGGTTAATTGTAGCCTTGGCAACATTCTCACCGGCATTGCAGACCTTGAGATAGAGTTTGCGGCTCTGAGTGTCCAGTACTACCGACTGACCCAGCAGGTTATCATCCTCACGGTCAAACTTGACGCAGTCACCGTAGAAATAATCTCCGCTGGACTGTCCGAACATCTGCTGTACGTAGTAGCTGCAGGTCAGGAACGGACGCTCGTTATCAAAGTAAATCAGGTCCGGATTCCAGTTATTGGTATTCTTGCGGGCAAAGAGCGGTGCGTATGATGTCATTACGACAACATCGGCATTACGCTCAACATGCAGCAGATAGAGACCTTCAGCCAGGGCATCAATCAGTTTCCTGTCTTTTGATGCATACTCACCCAGATAAACCTTGGTCTTGCGGTCACGGGGATATGAATCATACTGACGGCTGGTCAGGAAATAGTTGCGCTGCTCATAATAGTGCTCATCCAGAATGGGCACCTCAAGCTCTGTTGCAAATCTCCAGCCCTCCTCATAGTCACCGTTTCCGGGATGTGAGCCGGGGCCTGCAGTACCTACTATCACAATCTCAGGATGTTTCTCGCGGACGCGGTCATAGATATACTTGAAACGCTCCTCAAACTCGGGAGTGATCTTCTCCTCGTTACCCAGACCCAGATATTTAAGGTTGAAAGGTTCCGGATGACCGGCATCGGCACGCACCTTTCCCCACTTTGAATCGGCGGGACCGTTGGCCCACTCAATCAGGTCGAGAGCCTCGTCGACCCACTCCTGCATCTCGCTCATGGGAACTGCATCCTGGGCCTGTGTGCGCATATTCCAGCCGCCGTTGGTTCCCTGGCAACTTACGCCGCAAGGCAGGATAGGCAGCGGCTCCATACCGGCATCCTCGCAGAACTGGAAATACTCAAAGTATCCCATCTCCATGCTCTGATGGTAACCCCATGTATTCTTGATACCCTTGCGGGTCTCCTTGGGACCTACAGTAGTCTTCCAACGGTAAGTATCCCAGAATCCGTCACCGCCTCCGTGTACCACGCAACCGCCGGGGAACCTCATGAACTTGGGATTAAGGTCAACCAGTGCCTGAGCCAGATCCTTACGGAGTCCATGACCTTTATAGGTATCCTGCGGATAGAGTGATACCATATCGATATCCATCACGCCGGTGGTAAGTGAGAGCAGTTGCAGTGATGCATTGGGGCAATCCTGAGCTGCGGTCAGGGTATATTCATACTTTTTCCAGTCTTTACCGGAAACAGTGAAGGTCGTATCGGCCAATACGGTTGGCTGAGCGCGGAATCCGCGGCCCTGAACAAGCAGCACGGCACGAACCTCCTTGTCCTTGCCGTCGGGATTGCGCAGGAATACCGAGAAATCATACTTATCGCCACCCTTGAGCAGGATGCCGTCATAACCGTCGTTTTGGATACCTACACCGGTCCAACCGTTATAATCGTAGTACATGCCCACGCGCTCAATGTTAAGGCGCATGTAGTTGGGGTTGTTGGGATGTATGGGATCCTGCTGCCTGGGCTCAATGTAACCCAGCGAATGACCGGGGCGGATTGAACGCCATGCGGTACCGGGACCCCATCCGTCACGCTCACTGGGACTGAACTCAAACGATCCGTTCTGGATCAGCTCTGCACACAGACCGCCGTCGGCCGACATGCTTATATCCTCAAAGAATATACCGATAAGTTCATTACTGATTTTCTTGCCGCCGGAAGGAGCCTTCATAGGCTTGGCTGCGGTGACACTCAATACAAAGGATGCGCACACCGCCATCACGATAAGTTTTCTTTTCATATCAAGTTTTGTTGGTTAGGATACTTTCTGAGTACAAAAAAAACATCAAATTTTCTTTCCCCAGTAGGTAACCTTATTATTCTTGTCAACACCGGCATATACTATGGTTTCACGACGCGGATTGGCCTCCCAATCCAGCTCACGCTCCACACACACTACTACATCACCCAGAGTGAGGCGTTTGGTTGCCTCGTCATAACTCCACTTTCCGGTTAGAGCACCCGTAATGCTGCCGTCCGGCAGAAGTGTTATATCCTGAGACCTATTCTGCTGGGCATAAGTATAGACAAGTCCGATATGCTCCCATGTGCCAATCAGGTCATTCGATGTGATCTTGCTGTCAGGAACGGCAGCATAGCGCTCAGGTAGCGCTATAGGCCATAGGTTCTCAGGCTCAGAAGCCGATGCCGGGCACCATACTATACGGCGAACATGACCCATCATGATGGCGTTGCTGTAACGGTTGCCTCCCACGTTTGCCGGCAGACGTCCCTGAGAGCAGTAGAACCATTCATCGGTCCCCTCCTTTTGGAATACGCCGCAATGTGATATACCTACCCATCCGTATCCCTGTTCAAAACGGTAAGGATGAGTCACAATGGGATAACAGTCTCCGCGGCCGTTGGTGAAATTGCGGCCGGTAATATCGTAATACGGTCCCTCGATATTCTCGCTGCGTACCACACGGGTATTATACGGAACATCCAGACCGTCATATGCCATGAACAGATAATAGTAACCGTCCTTGTAAATTATTTCAGGAGCCTCACTGCCCTGCCAGCGGGAGCCCAAGGTGCGGGTACCTATGCGTTTTCCGTAACGCGCCGTGAGTTCCTCGGCACTGTCAGCCCAGGGATCACCCAGGGCAGCTTTGGGCTTGCCGCTCTCAGCATCAATCTCCAGAAGAGCGAACCCGCTGTGCCATGAGCCATGTATAAGATAATGCTTGCCTTGCGGCGTTACGATATAAGTGGGGTCAATTGCATTGTAGTAGAAATAGGCATCATTCCAATTGCCGGCATCGGCACGTGTCCAGCCGTCACGACCCTTGTCGGAAGATGAACAGGTTACGAATCCCTTGTCCTCCCATACTGCACCGTAAGGATCGGTGCTCTCACACATACCTATAAAGGCACGCTCACTCCAGCTGCCGTCAAAGGCGGTCGATGTCGCCCTTCCGCTTTTGATATAGTTGTCTATTACGATGCAATAGTACATTCTGAGAACATCCTTACCGCCGACCGTCACACGGCGCACTACCGGAGCCCAGTAACCATATTGGATTTCAGACGGATTGATGGATGTCAAGCCCATTCGGGTGCGGATGGAATTGAGCGAGTCAGCCACCCAGGACGGAGCGTCATTGAACGGTCCGGCCACATAATACCAGTTGACCAGATCCTTGGATCGGCGTCCCTGGAAATGCCGTCCTCTGGATGCCTTGAGATGCTCGTTACCGTAAGAGGCATCGGTTCCGTACATATAGTAGTAACCGTCATAGAATGCCACTGACGGATCGTGGACATTGGCCAGGTTCCACTGAACATGATAATCCCATGATGCAATCGCCGAATAGTCATCGGCATAATCCGGCGCCTTGAATTCAGTATCCTGGTTTGTTTTACCGTCTGACGTACGTATCCCTGAGCCTTCATTGGGGTCAGAGCACGCCCACGCTGCAGCAAGCATCAGGCTTGACAAAAAGATGTATTTGGCTTTCATAACTGCGAATTTAGAAAAAAAGACGGAATACGCCTTTTGCGCACTCCGTCTTTGACAAACAATAAATATCATTGGGTTACGACAGGATGTACCGTCCATTTCTGGAGGAACTCCACGCTATTATCAATATTCTTGTTGGCTGAATTGCCGGTAAGATTCGGGTTGGCATCAAGCGTATTCTGGAATATGGGGAAATACTCATGACCCGGCTCATAATAACGCAGCGAGTAGTCATCGGCTGTTTCAAGAGTAAGCTCATCGGTCGAAGCGGTACCGTTACGCATGTATGCGCTGTGCTGGCGGATCTGCTCAAGACGGTCTGCGTCATAGAAGAATCCCCAGCGGATCAGATCAATGCCGCGTCCGTTCTCGCAACCGAACTCCTTGGGACGCTCCACATTGGCAATCTGCTCAAAGAGCTTCTCCTTGGTGTTGAAGTCTGAGAGTTTAAGGTCCTTCAATGCCACACGGCGGCGAACCTCATTGATGTAGTCAATAGCCTGCTGGGTAGGTCCGTTAAGCTCATTCTCGCACTCGGCAGCGCGCAGCAGGACATCACTGTAACGCATAAGGCGCAGATTGATTCCACAATGCAGACCTGTAACTATAGTTGAGTATATATTGCTACGGGCATTGGTGAACTTGGCTATCGGGATACCTCCATGATCGTTGTTTGAAAGCGGAGTAGCTGTTATCTCATTCTGATAAACCACATTTGAACGCGGGTCACCGTTAGGATAAGCTGCAGTAATAGCACCGGTATATACGCTATACTCAGGCTCATATGTTACGGCTGTCCAATAGAGACGGGGGTCAAGGGTGTTGTCGGTGCAACGCTCAGCCTTGAACAGGTTGTAAAGCCAGGGAGATATGGCCAG
>CADCLI010000128.1 GCA_902802285.1 uncultured Bacteroidales bacterium | reverse complement strand
ATTAATAGTCAAGGAAGTGCATATAATACAGCAACAAGTCAGTCTGTGCCATTGGCAAACGCCGCCTTATCCATAGGCTTGGCCAGCGCATATACCAGATTGTCCACCGGCAGCTGGCTGTCATGCCCGGTAATCTTGAGTATGCGCCACGGATAGGTGCGGGCGCCTTTTGAGACCGATATGTAACTGCACGTAGATTCAACGTATGACATATCCCTCCATGAATATTTTGCAAACGTGGCAGGATAATGCGCAAACACAGCCTTTATGCCCCATTCGGGCACATCACCGGCGGCAGCGGTCCGTGCAGGGACCACAAACATGCCCGGATATGACTCCAGGTCACTCTCCACAAGAGTCAGGCGCACCCCGTGACCGCACTCCACGCTGGCCGGCAGGAAAGCCGGGACATCAGAGGATTCGGCCAGAGGCCCTGTGGTGTAAGAGTTCTCGAACGATGTCTTGAAAGGGTCTGTCTGCCCGTTACTGTGCGCCCATGTAACCCGGCTGTCACCACTGAACGGGATAAGCAGCACCTCATCGTCTATAACTGTCTCCGTATCAGCCAGGCTGCAGAAACGGTATGCAATGCCGTCATCAAAGGCTCGCCACTCTATCTGCCATGCCTCACCAATACGGTATATGGCGTAGTTATATGTTACGCTAACCTCTTTCTGCCTGTACAGGACAGTGCTTTCTGTCTCGGTGCGCCGCCCCTTCTCTATTCTAACGGCATCTGTCATGTCAATGGTATCACCGGCAGTCACCAATGCAGCCCTGGCATCGTTCACAAGGCAACGCCCAGAGTGGAATATGCTGTATGTCCCTTGTGACGGATTTATTCTCAGAACGGCATCGCCGCCGGGAGAGCTCAGCGTGAACCTGTCATGGTGTGAGCAGCCGGCCATGATGCAGGCCAGTCCGGCAATTGCCGATAAACGGGACAGAATAGATTTCATAAGTGGTTTTTTTGTATTCTTTTCTGGCAAAAGTAGTTTTTAAGGGGTGCCATTACACTAACAAATGTCCAAAAATATAGAACAATAGTCCAATATTGGGATTTTTGTATTATGTTTGTCCATAATTGCATCATCTGCATATAACCGTCATTCAGGCTTATGACAAGGACTATCCGTACAGCAATCCTGATTCTGATCTCCGCATTGACCGCCCTGCCCGTTCATGCGCAATATGAGTTCCGCACATTAGACACCAGCAACGGTCTGCCGTCCAACTCCGTAAGGGCGGTAATCCAGGACCGCCACGGCCTTATCTGGATAGGCACCGGTCAGGGGCTGTGCAGTTTTGACGGAAACAATGTCAAGATAGAGCCTTTTGTCAGCCAGGGCATGAGCCAATACGTAAACTGCATCACTCTGGACCATGACGGCAACACCTGGATAGGGACAGACGATGCTGTCTACCGTCTCAACTCCCCCACGGCCCCAATGATTCCGACAGAGGCAGTCGTCAACTGTATCACCGATGACGGGAAAGGCAATATATGGATAGGTACGCGCGCGCGAGGCATTTTCAGATACTATCCGGATGAGACAGACGGGGAATGGCATCAGCAGCAGTTTGCCGACGGGCAGACCGTAGAGAAGATATTTGTTGACCGTAACGGACTGCTGTGGGTGTTCTGTATGGACGGCACCGCCCTCAACTTTGACAATCTGTCCCAGACGATGCAGCCCGCCGGAATCAGATGGCAGCAGGACACTCCTAAAAGAGTTGTCGAGGCATATCAGGACCCGTCGGGCGACATCTGGCTCTGCACCTGGGACGACGGTGTTTACCGACTGGAGCCCAACAGCCTTGACGTACAGCCGACCGTTTTTACCGGAGCCCCCGGAATGAACCACATCCATTCAGCCCGCAACACAGAGCCCTACATACTTGTGGTGGGTTCCGATGACGGACTGGCCCGCCTGGACCTGCTCTCGGGCACCATGCGCACAGACGGTCGCAAGAAATTCATCTACGCCATCTATAATGACGCAGAGTACGGGCTATGGGTGGGATCATACTTCAGCGGAGTCCATTACCGTATTCTGGATGACTACAGAAGGTTCATAACCTACCCGCTGTCCGACACCGAGGAGTGCATAGTAAGCTGCTTCACCCAGACCCCCGACGGCGCCATGTGGGCCGGCTCGGACAACATGGGGGTAATAAGGTATGACAGGGAGACCGGGCGTCCGCTGGCGCGGTTCCTGCCGGAAAGGAACGTGCACGCACTGCTGCCATGGAAAGGGAAACTGCTGGCCGGGTCATACTCAGGAGGCATAGACCTGCTTGACTACAGCACGGGACGCTCCGCCAGCCTGGTATCAGAGAGCGTCTATTCTCTTGCTGCCGATGCGGATGACTGCCTGTGGTTCGGTACCATGAATGACATATTCAGGATGCGCCTGCCCCAAGGCAAGCCGGAACTGGTACAGAGCGGAGTAGGACTGGTGACATCAATAAAAGTGTCGCAGGACGGCACCGTATGGTTTGCCACACTGGATAAAGGACTGCTGGAAAGTATAGACACACTGGATAAAGGACTGCTGTCCTACAACCCCATAGAAGGGACATGGAAACAATACACCAGCCAGGACGGCGTGGAGAGCCAAAGCATCAATTCACTGTACATTTCGGCAAGCGGACTGCTGATAGCCGCCGGCAATGAGGGCCTGTCATACCTTCAGCCGGGCTTGAGCAGATTCACGCCGCTCTATCCCCGGGACAACCCCAACGTGCTTTACGCCACTTCCGACATGCGCAACATCTGGTACACCACATCAAAAGGCCTGTACCGGTACAACACCCACGATGGCAGCACCGAGTATTATGGCGGCGAGGCCGGACTGCACGACGGCGGATTCATAGCCGGATCCGGATTCACAAGCGATGACGGCCGTATATGGCTGGGCACCTACATGGGAGTCACATCATTCCATCCGGGCAATATACAGATAAACCAGTATTCGCCTCCTGCAGTCCTTACAGACGTGACGTTCAGGAACCGTAGCAGGTCCGGTACAATCAGGCCCGCCCTGCGGATAGACCTTGATGACGACACGCATGAGACCGCGACCCCGCACAGATACAACAACGTGACTTTCAGCTATTCGGCGCTAAGCTACAGGGTTCCGTCCAGGAACAGCTACAAGATCATGCTTGAAGGGTTTGACGATGACTGGATTGAGACAGACCTGAGCAGCACCACCTACACCAACCTTCCTGCCGGCCAATACACATTCAAGGTCTTGAGCTGTAACAGCGACAGGATATGGAGCGATACCCAGACCGCCTTTCAATTCACCATACGCCCCAGGATAGTGTTCAGCAACATGGCCATTGCCATCTACCTGCTGCTTGTCTTACTGGCCGGCATCAAGACGCTTCACTACTTCAACTACAAGGTGCAGGAACTGTCACAAAGGAAAATGGAGAGTTTCGTCCGAGAATTCGAGCAGTCCGAGAAGGAGCGCCGGACCATGGATTTTGAGAAGAAGATGAGAGAGATCATAATGCAGAACCTGTCCAACCCCGACCTGTCAAGCGAGATGCTGGCCGACAGCCTGTATGTGTCCCGCTCCGGCCTGTTTGCCAAGGTCAAGGAGATAACCGGGTCCACGCCTCACCAGCTTATTCAGGACGCCAGGCTTGAAGAGGCGGCCCGTCTGCTGCAGGAGGGCACGCACACAGTCCATGACGTATGCGAAATGGTTGGATTCAACTCATCAAACTATTTCTCCAAGTGCTTTAAGCAGAAATACGGCTGCACCCCGAGGGACTGGAACAACCAATAGCAGAAAACAGTCCCGAATAATACCATTTTACAGTCCAAATTTGTTCAAATATCCATTATTTGGACTTTTTTGCTATGGATTTGGATTTATTGGGCACACATCATATTATAAAAGACGGACCTTTGGGGCAAAATAATTTTAACGCTTATGAGAATTATGAATCGCAAAGGAATCCGTCTGGCCATCATTTCAGTATTGGCCTTAGTCGGCATGACAATGGTACCCGGCAAGACCTATGCCCAGAGTACCATCACAGTATCCGGAGTGATCAGCGACCAGAATGGCGAGCCCGTCATTGGCGCAGGTATACTCCAGTTGGGCACATCTGTAGGAACAACTACAGATCTGGACGGCCACTATTCACTTACTGTAAAACGTGGCTCTACTCTCAGGGTTTCATACCTTGGATACAAGAATCAGGAGGTTGTTGCAGACCATCCAACAATCGACATCACACTTGAGGAAGACCAGCTTCTGCTTGACGAGGTCGTGGTAGTAGGTTACGGTACCCAAAGAAAAGGTGATATCACATCGGCCGTATCATCAGTCAAGGCCGAAGACTTTCTGACCGGTTATGTACCCGATGCCGCACAGTTGGTAAAGGGTAAGATACCCGGACTCTCCGTAACAAAAGGTAACGGTGACCCCAAAGCCTCATCAACCATCATGCTCCGTGGTGTCACATCGCTGATGGGAGGTTACACCCCGCTTATCCTTGTTGACGGAATAGAGGGAAGCCTTGAGACCGTTGCCCCCGAGAGCATCGAGGAGATTTCGGTCCTTAAGGATGCATCGGCAGCAGCTATATATGGTACGCGCGGAGCCAGTGGCGTAATCCTTATCACCACCAAGTCCGGCAAGCGCGGCGAGCATCATACTGTCTCTTACTCAGGTTACGCATCAGCATCAAACTTCTCCAAGAAGATTGATTTCATGGATGCCGCATTCATACGTGACCTCATTGCCGACGGCAAGTCAGAGTACTCGGCTTTCGGTGACCTGGGCGCCACCACAGACTGGCTTGACCTGGTAACACGCACAGGTTTCACCCAGAATCACAACCTGGCTCTTGAGGGCGGCACCAAGAATATGGCATATTCGGCCAACCTGACCTGGAATGATGACAAGGGTGTGATGAAAGGCTCATACTCAAACGACCTTCGCGTACAGGTAGACCTGACACAGTACATGTTCAATGACATTGTGAAACTGAACATGAACCTGCTCAAGTCACTCTCCAAGGGAGACAATCAGGACAGCTACACGATATATCATCAGGCTGTAATCCGTAACCCCACCATGCCGGTCTACCGTGAAAACGGTGACTACTATGAGCAGTCTGCACCTCTTTATTATTACAACCCCCTGCCCTACATCAACGAGCACGAGGGTGGTTCACGCAGCGAGAGCACACGCATGACAGGAAACATCACAGTCACTCCTCTGGAAGGCTGGGAGTCCAACCTGCAGGTAAGCCGCCGCACCAACAACGGAGTCGGCGAATACTACAACACCCCGCTGTTCCAGAGCAACCGTTGGAACAACGTAAAGGGATCAGCCGGCAAGAACCAGAGCGATTTTGTTCAGGATATGCTTGAGTTTACCTCCAAGTATGAGAAAGAGTGGGATGCACACCGTTTCAGCGGCATGTTGGGTTACAGCTGGATGGAGAGCACATCTACAGGATTCGGTGCATCAAACACAGAATTCCCCACCGATGCCTATCTGTATAACGCACTGCAGCGCGGTAAATACGCCGAACTCCGCTATACTGACCCCGAAGACAAGAGCACTGCATATCTTAAGACCTACGGAGGCGTATCATCATACAAGAACCAGTCCCGCCTTATAGGTTTCTTTGGCCGTATATCTTACGGATATGACAATCGTTACAATGTATTGGTAAGTTTCCGTCGTGAAGGCTCCACCAAGTTCGGTGCCGATCACAAGTGGGGTAATTTCCCCGCCATATCAGGAGGCTGGACCCTGTCAAACGAGAAATGGCTGCGCAGTGTCAAGTGGCTTGACAACCTCAAGCTGCGTGCCGGCTATGGTGTTACAGGTGTCATCCCGCAGAACTCATACATGTAACTGCTGCTCTATGACTATGACACACAATACGGAAACTACGTTGATGCCGATGGTAACTGGCGTCCGTCACTTACCACCACACAGAACCCCAACGATGACCTGCGCTGGGAGAAGACAGCCGAGCTCAATGCCGGTATTGACTTCGGATTCCTGGACGGCCGTCTGTTCGGTTCGGTCGATGTATACAGCAAGAAGACCACCGATATGCTCTGGGAGTACAACGTACCCGTTCCGCCAAATCTCTACAACCTGCAGACAGCCAACGTAGGTGAGATGGACAACCGCGGTGTCGAGGTAATGCTGGGCGGAGTACCCGTGCGCACCAAGGACTTTGAATGGAGCACCACATTGACCATGTCCCATAACAAGAACAATCTGGTAAGCCTGTCTAATGATATGTATGAGACAGACAACTACATTGATGCAGGCTGGCTTGAGGAGCCTACCTCCATGCCGGTACAGAGAGTATATGAGGGCCATTCAGTGGGTGATTTCTACATGCTCAAGTCAACAGGCCTGTCCAACTCCAAGAAAGGTAAGGGCTACTGGATGATTGAGAACCCCGAGACCGGCAAGAGCGAGATGTTCGTATCAGGCATGCGTGACTCAGAGTCTGCATACCGCCAGTACATGGGCTCCGGTCTGCCCAAGATCAACATCGGTTGGAGCAACACCCTGCGTTACAGGAACTTTGACCTGGCATTGCAGATGAGCGGTGCTTTCGGCCACAAGATCTACAACAGCCAGCGTATGTTCTATGAGAACCTCAACATAGGTCTCAACCGCTACAAGTCTGCCGTTGACCCTGTATACGGAAGGACACTCAACACCGCCCAGGAGCCTGTAGCCGTAAGCTACTATCTTGAAAGAGGTGACTACGTCAAGCTGGACAACGCCACTCTGGGCTACAACTTCAACACAAAGAACTGGAAGTATGTCGATAAGGCCAGAGTATATGTATCAGGAACCAACCTGCTCTGCCTGACCGCATACAAGGGCATTGACCCCGAAATGTCATACGGTGACATCTACTCATTCGGCGTGGACTACCGTAACAAGTATCCCACAATCCGTGCTTTCACATTCGGTGTTAATTTCACTTTCGGTGACAAATAAACAATGAGAATACAGTTATGAAAAAGATACTTAACTATGTTACGTCAGTGCTGCTGGGCATGACCCTCATTACCAGCTCATGCACAAACCTGGATGAGAACATCTATGACAGCCTGTCACCATCCAACCTGACCGGCTCTGATGAGGAGACACAGGATATACTTGGCAACCTCTATGTACAGCTGCGTTTCATGTACTGGGCATGGGAAGGCTACTTTGACATCAACGAGGAGTCCAGTGATCTGCTCATGACACCTTACCGCACATACGGCGGCTGGGGAGCGCAGTACATCAACCTGCATCAGCACACCTTCTATGCAGGCATACCCCATCTGTGGCAGGAGTGGTACTACTGCAACAAGGGAATAACCGAGGCCAACCAGCTTCTGGAGGTTCCCACCATACAGAACAACCCTCAGGCCAAGGCCGAGGTCCGCGCATTGCGTGTACTGTACTACTACATACTGTTTGACCTGTGGCGCAATATACCGCTTGAGACCGAATTGGTGACAGAACAGGGTTATCTGCCCCTCCAGGTGGCCCCTGAGCATGTATGGGATTTCCTGGTCAAGGCTATTGAGGAGGCTGTGCCCGACA
>CADCLI010000127.1 GCA_902802285.1 uncultured Bacteroidales bacterium | reverse complement strand
TGTAATATAGTTCGGCAGTGCCCAATTCCTTCTCCACAAGACGGTCATACATGGTGTAAATCATCTGCTCGGCATCAGAGCGGTACTTACTGTTTGGATAAGTTTCCACAAAACGCTGCAACTGCATGATTGCATTAGTAGTGCTTGTGGCATCCAGACGCGGATCCGGGGTATCCAGGAAAAGGCTCTTGCCTGACCAGAACAGACAGTTTTCAGAATATGTGCTGTTGGGGTATGACCTGTAGCAAGCCATATAATACTGGGATGCCGACAGATAATCGTCCAGATTATAGTAGCATGTGGCCAGAAGATACATAGACTCTTCGGCCTGTGCCGTACCTCGCTGATAAGCGACGCACTCCTCAAGTATGGAACTGCATGTGGTATAATGCCCCTCCATAAAATATGTCTTGGCCAGACTGTACTTGGTGTTATAGTCAGATGCCTTAAGGATTTTGTTATATCCCGAGCAACCGGACAATAAAGTCAGGGCAAGCATAAAGGAGACTGTTGTGATTGCAGATTTCCGCATACTGTAAAATTTCAACCTGCAAAATTATCTATTTTGAACGAATGAAACAAACTTGCGTGTGTTATTTAATATTATTTACGTATGCGCAACACATCGCCGTTGTCCCGGACAACATTCTCCTTCCATTTGTCCGAATAATCCTCCTGAATGGGGAATTCGGGAATGGATTTGTCAAATCCGTTATTCATGAAAGAGCCGTCCTCATTCTGGCGTTTAATATTTCCGTCAATATATTTTACCAGAAGATATTTATCCAGATCCTGCCATTTCCTGAACAGTTCGTTGGCATTGTCCACTCCGAATGCCGACAAGGATTGTACAGACTCTGAGTCACTCCGGGCATCGGCCTTGGCTATCATTTCCTTCTCATAATCATCAATTATGCTACGGACCTCGGCGCCAATCTTGTCATAACGCAGATATGCAAACTGGGCAATGCGGCTTACGGCCCAGTACATGGATGTCTCGGAGTACTCGATAAGAGAGCCGTTTCCTTCTCTGAGGCATTCAGGAACGCTGTTTGTGCAGCTAAAGAAAGGCATTAGCGGAGATGTGCCTGCATCATCGACTCCAAACCAGAAGATTCCGTTCTTCCTGTCAGGACGGGCCTGGGCCACATACCACCAACCGGTCTGCTGGGTTGCGATAGCACGTTCGTTAACATACTCCCAACCCTGATATTCAAACTCCATTGGACGCCAGCGGTATGGCAGATGACTGCCTCCTGCACCTATATCGGTTGTCATATCCATAGGTGTACCCTCAAAATGGTCGCGCATCATGTCAGCCAAATCCTTTGTTGAGATTTTTCTGTTTGGTTTGACATAGAGCGGCATATGTTTTTTCAGGTCATATCCCATTGCGTAATCCAGATATTCATCCATACCGTCGGCAAAACGGTTAAAGAAAGACCAAACCCTGGCTTCACATCCGCGGGCAGAGTCCACATCCAAAGGGTTATATACGTCACAGAAACTGAACTCCTCATCCTTACCTTCGAATATACCCTGTTCGCGGGCATGTTTGATGACATCCTTGGCATACAGGCAGTTTTCGGGGTCATTGAAATCTATAGTGGTTATACGTGACTGGTTGGCATGACCGGAGATACAGCCGTCAGGAATGCGTTTGGCCACCCATACGGCGCCACGGTTCACATTGCGTCCCTTCTTGTCAAACTTGGGATTCTTGCCTATAATCTCCATTATCCACACCTCGTTGGGGTCACAAAGCGTAAAAGACTCGCCTTCCGATGCATATCCATATTCCTGCACCAACTTATCTATCAGCAGGATAGCCTCACGGGCAGTCTTGCAGCGCTCCAATGCTATGTAAATCAGCGAGCCGTAATCCAGTATGGCCGTTGAGTCAATGAACTCACGCCCGCCGTATGTAGTCTCACCTATGACCAGCTGATGCTCATTCATATTACCTATCACTGAATAGACATGCGGAGCCTGAGGAATCTCTCCCAGACGCCTGCCACTGTCCCAATCCACTATCTCCCTCATGGCGCCTGCCGGATAATCGGCAGCCGGACTGTAATGCAGGGTTCCGTCCAACTGGTGTGAATCGGCCGCATATGTGCACATATTGGAACCGTTGGCCGAAGCCCCTTTGGTAACTATCAGGTTGGTGCAGGCAAAAGCACCGGCAGTTCCGAACACTGCTGCAATTGTAAGAATCAGTTTCTTCATTATTTATTATTCATTTTTCAATTTCCTGGCCACAATCCCCGCAGCAATTGAACACAATTCACCGCAAGGCCGTTTCTTATAGTATTCCGGGGTACGGTCCGAAGGAACGGGAGTACCCTCCGGCTTGCTCAGTCCCAGCAGTTCGCGGCAGATAATGCTGCCGTTAATCTGTCTGAACTCGGCCGCCATTTCCTGCACCAGTGCATAGTTGGCGGTCTTGGCAGCCTTATCGGAGAGATCATCAGCAGGAATCATTGCACCTGCAACCATAGTCATGGCCGACACTGTACCGCACCCCTCACGCATTCTGCCCATTCCGCCGCCGAAACCGCTTGCAAGCTTTGCCACCTCATTTTCAGGAAGTCCTATCACATCGGCAAAAGTCATTGCCACCGCCTGACAGCAGTTGTATCCGGAACTGAACAATTCACGCGCCCTGTTTTCTCTTTCTCCTACGGTCATGTCTGTAAAGAATAAGTTTTCAAAAGTACAAAAAAGCTGCAAATACCCTATCTTTGCATTTCCCGATTTTTCAGATTCAGCTGATGGAATTCAAATTAGTTTCACCTTTCAAGCCGACAGGAGACCAGCCGCAGGCCATACAGCAACTTACAGATGGACTGCTCAACGGTGCCCGCGCCCAGACATTGCTGGGTGTAACCGGCTCAGGAAAGACCTTTACCATAGCCAATGTCATAAAGAACATAGGCCGCCCCACTCTGGTTCTCAGCCACAACAAGACCCTGGCGGCTCAGCTGTACAGTGAATTCAAGTCATTCTTTCCCCAGAATGCGGTAGAATACTACGTTTCTTATTATGACTACTATCAGCCCGAGGCATACATTCCATCCACCGATACGTATATCGAAAAGGATCTTGCCATCAATGACGAGATTGACAAGCTGCGTCTTTCGGCCACTTCGGCACTACTCTCCGGCAGGAATGACGTGATAGTAGTATCATCGGTATCCTGCATCTACGGCATGGGTAATCCGGCCGATTTCTACAACAACGTCATAGAACTGAAGAAAGGTGACCGTCTTGACCGTAACATATTGCTGCGCAAACTGGTTGACTCACTCTACACCCGTAATGACATCGAACTGGCCCGCGGCTGTTTCCGCGTCAAGGGTGAGAACGTGGATATCAATCTTGCATATAACGATACTGCCGTCCGCATCCAGTTCTGGGATGATGAGATAGACTCCATAGAAGAGTTCGATGTACTCACCGGAGAGCGCATAGACACGTATGATTTCTACCGCATCTACCCGGCTAACCTGTTCATGACCACCAAGGAGAGCCAGGAGCGTGCCATACGGGCCATACAGGACGACCTTGTGGAGCGCGTGGAATATTTTCAGGAGATAGGCAAGTCCCTGGAGGCAAAACGTCTCAAGGAGCGCGTGGAATATGACATTGAGATGATACGCGAGCTGGGCCACTGCAGCGGCATAGAGAACTACTCCAGATACTTTGACGGCCGTGCCGCCGGCACCCGTCCCTACTGCCTGCTGGATTTCTTTCCCAAGGATTTTCTGATGGTGATTGATGAGAGTCACGTAAGCGTCCCTCAGCTTCATGCCATGTACGGAGGAGACCGCGCCCGCAAGATCAATCTTGTAGAGTACGGATTCCGTCTTCCTGCCGCACTTGACAACCGCCCGCTCAAGTTTGAGGAGTTCAAGGAGCTGACAGGTCAGACCATCTACGTAAGCGCCACCCCTGCCGATTATGAACTGGCCGAAAGTGAAGGCGTTGTAGTGGATCAGGTGATTCGCCCCACCGGACTGCTGGACCCGGAGATAGAGGTGCGTCCCAGCAAGAACCAGATTGACGACCTGCTGGAGGAGATTGCAGTCCGCGCCGAACGTGACGAGCGTGTACTGGTAACCACCCTGACCAAGCGCATGGCGGAGGAACTGAATGACTACCTGCTCAAGAACGGAGTCCGTTGCAACTACATTCACAGTGATGTCGATACCCTGGAACGCATCCAAATCATGACCGACCTGCGCAAAGGCCTTTACGATGTACTTGTAGGCGTGAACCTGCTGCGTGAGGGCCTTGACCTGCCGGAAGTGTCGCTGGTAGCCATAATCGATGCCGACAAGGAGGGTTTCCTGCGTGACCACCGCTCACTGACCCAGACCGCTGGCCGCGCCGCCCGTAACGTGAACGGTAAAGTGATACTTTATGCCGACAAGATTACTGAGCGCATCCGTCTGACCATAGCCGAGACCACCCGTCGCCGCGAGAAGCAGATGCGCTACAACGCGGAACACGGAATCACTCCGAAACAGATAGAGAAAGCGCTCAACACCTCACTGCTGGTACCAAACACCCAACAGGAGACCGAACCCAAGCCATACAATATAGAGGACCGCACAAGAGCCGTTGCCGACCCCGTAATTTCCACCATGACGCCACAGCAACTGGACAAGGCCATAGCCAGAGTACGCCGCCTCATGAACGAAGCCGCCTCCCGCATGGATTTCATGGAGGCCGCCCAGTACCGCGACGAGATGTTCAAGTTGGAAGCTCTGAAAAAACGGTGACACAACGGGGACGGTTCTCTATGTGTTCTTTCTTCGAGAAAACACATAGAGAACCGTCCCCGGTGTGTCAGAGAGAACCGTCCCCGTTGTGTCAGAACCGTCCCCGGTGCGTCAGCTGAAGACAACAGTCTTGTTCTTATAGACCAGGATCTTGTGCTCGATATGTTTCTGGACGGCATGTGAGAGAACGATCTTCTCCAGATCCTTTCCCTTGTTTGCCAGATCCTTAGGCATATCCTTGTGTGATATGCGGACCACATCCTGGCAGATGATAGGACCTGCATCTAGTTCGGCC
>CADCLI010000126.1:4381-9485 GCA_902802285.1 uncultured Bacteroidales bacterium | reverse complement strand
GTGCTGCCGCTGGGCATGGTGATGTTCACATTTATCCGGTCACTGTCCACCTGGCGGTTCTGGCCGGTATTGCGGGACAGTGCGAATATGAATGCAATAACCAGAACGGCAACCGCAGTTCCAACTGTCGGTCCCGGCTTACGCAAAGCGGTCTTAAGCAGCGTGGAATACATCTGCAACGGACGGTCATGGATAGACATCTTCCTGAAGAAAACGCTGTTCCCGCCACCTCCGCGCTCCATCATGGCAGCTGTTGCCATCGGAATGAAGGTGACAGCCACCAGAAGTGAGAATATCAGCGTCGATATGATGGAGAATCCGATGTTCCTGCCCAGCAGTTTTATCATCGGCTCATCGGAGAACACAAACGGAAGGAACACCGTTATTGTGGTAAGCGTTGATGCGACAAGTGCCTTACGGACCTCCCGGACTCCCTGCAGCGCCGCCAGTCGCGGCGGCATTCCCATGGAGGCCAGACGGTATATGTTCTCCAGCACAACTATACTGCTGTCCAGCAACATACCTATGGCCAACGCAATACCCAACAGAGTCAGGGTATTTATGGAGATTCCGGCTGCATAGAATATATTGAATGCCGATAATACAGAGACCGGTATTGACAATGCTATGAAAAATACAAGGCTCAGGTTGCGCAGAAAGAACCACAAGACCAGAATTGCCAGCAATCCGCCTATAAGGGCCAGTTTAACTATCTGGGATATGTTGTTGCTGATCTGGTCTGCCGAGTTGGACTGGACTACAAGCTGAAGGTCCTGGGCTGCCACCTCCCGGTTAACCTCATTGATACGTTTAAGAGTCCTCTTGGAGAGGTCCAGCAGATTCTCGCCGGCTCCGTTGACCAACGATACCGAGATGGCATCCATGCCGTTCACACGGCTTATGGTAGTCTCCTCCTTGTAGTCAAAGAATACAGTGGCTACATTCTTCAGGTATACAGGTCCCTGGGCAACTACCAGATTCTCCACCTGTGACACATCATCATAATTGGCATCCAACTGAACATAGTATTTCCTGTCCGGCTCACTGATGAAACCCAGGAACGTACGCTCCTGATTATACTGACTAAGTGCCTGGCTTATCTGTGAGTTGGATATATGCAATGCGCTCATGGCCTCAGGATTGGAGCGGATCTCGATGGATTTGACCCTACCTCCATAGACCGTAACGCCTGCAATACCGTCTATGCTCTCCAGACGCGGTACCACATCCTTATCAACAATGGCCCTCAAGCGGTCCACGCCACCCGATCCACGAACCTGAAGTGACATAAACTGGTTGCTTATGCCGTTGACATTGGCCTGTTGGACATTCACCGACACATCAGATGGGAAATCGGACCTTATTGAAGCGATTTTCTCCTGAAGTTTTACGGTGGTCATCTTGATATTGGTGCCTCTCTTGAAATCAACCCTTATTGAGCCCTGTCTGCCGGATACTGTCGATTCCATATTCTCAACACCACCCACTGCACTTATGGCCCCCTCAAGCGGGATAATAACCTGCTGCTCCATATAAGCCGGACTCAGATCGCTGCGCGATGATGCTGAAACATAGAGCTGGGGCAACTCGGTATTGGGCAGCAACTCCACCGGCAACTGCTTGTACGAGAAATAGCCCAGCAGCGTCATCGCCACCAGAACCATGCAGATTGTTACCCTTCTGTCAATAAATGACTTGGAATTCATTTTCCAGTAATTCTAACTTTAGCGCTCTCAAACACATAATACACACAGGGTATCACCACAAGACTCAGCAGAGTCGAGGTTAACAGACCACCTATCACGGCAATGGCCATAGGGGAACTCAGAGATGCTCCGTCTCCAAATCCAAGTGCCATAGGTACAAGCGCCAGAATTGTGGTAAGACTGGTCATCAGGATGGGTCGGATACGCTGCTGTCCGGCCTCTGCTATGGCATCGGTCAGGCTCAGACCGCTCTCCTTGAGCTGTCCTATGCGGTCCACCAGGATGATGGAGTTGTTGACCGCGATACCGGCCAGCATCACCATACCTATTATACCCATGATATTGACAGTAACGCCTGTCACCAGGAACATCAGTACCGCGCCGACCAAAGCCAGAGGTATGGTCAGCAGGATGGTGAACGGATGCAGCAGTGATTCAAACTGTGATGCCATGACCATATATACCAGCACTATAGACAGCACCAATGCCAGCAGAAGGCTGTTCATTGATTCGGCACGACGCTCCTCCTCACCTGTCACAGTTATGGAGTAGTTCTGCGGAAGTTCTATGCCGGATACAGCCTGGCGGGTGCGCTGGGCTGCCTTGTCCAATGATACTGACTCATCTATATCGGCGGTGACGCGCGTCACACGGTTCTGATTGAGGCGGTAAATCTCCTTGGGGGCTGTGCTCTCACTAATCCTGGCCAACTCAGCCAGACGGTAGTCCTTCTGACCGGATGTAATCACCATGCTGTTAAGGTCAGCCAGTGACACTCCCGGAACCTTAATGCTGATATCCCTCATATCGCCCTTGTAATCCATCTGTCCGGCTGCACGGCCGTCAAGATGCTGCTGTATCTGGGTTATTATGGTTGATACGTTTATGTTGTTCATACCGGCCAGAGCACGGTCTACCGTGATGATTATCTCCGGAGCACCACCTGCCAGCGAACTCTCCACATTATAAAGACAGTCGATAGAATCAACTGCGGCCTTAACCTGACTGGTAAGCACAGAGAGCATATCCAGGTCCTCGCCCTTTATCTCCACTACCAGCGGAGCGTCCTCTGATCCCATCATGGAACTCAATGAGTTATCATCCTGAGCGAACGTCAGTTCCATTCCCTCTACACCGTCTATATAGGACGAAAGTATCTCGGCTAGCTGGTCTGGAGTAACAGCCGATGCCTTGGATAACTGTATCTTCATCGATGCGGTATTCTCACCCTCAAAATCCAGGTTCTGTGACGATGCACCGGGACCCACATGCGTGTATATCAGACAAGCACTGTCCTGTGACAGGTCAAACACCAGATTCTCAAGGCTCTCAATTGTGGACGATGTGCGTTCCAGGCTGGTACCCTCGGCCATACGCACCTTTACGTTGATGGTATTGTCCTCGGTCTTGGGCATGAATTCCGTACCCACATAAGGCAGCAGGAATACTGTTCCGACCACCAGGATGACTGATGCAATTATCACCCACCAGCGTTTCTGTACAAGCCTCTTCAGGAATGAACCGTAACCCTTGATATTGACAGAACTGAAATTCTTGAGTGGAACAGCCTTCTTGCGTCCGAATATCTTGTCGTACAGCGTTGGAATAACCAGAATGGCCACAAACAGTGATGAAAGCAGTGAGAACGTAACAGTCCAAGCCTCATCCTTGAAAAGCTCACCGGTTGCACCATGCAGATAAACTATCGGCAGGAACACCACTATAGTAGTAAGGGTTGATGCCGATACCGCACCGGCAACCTCGGAAGTTCCGGTGACAGCAGCATCACGTACGGACAGTCCACGCTCCTGATTCCTGAATATGCTTTCAATCACCACTATGGCATTATCCACCAGCATACCCGCGCCCAATGCCAGTCCGCCCAGTGTCAGGATGTTGATGGTCAGTCCGCTGAAGAACATCAGGTTGAATGTGGCTATGATGGAAACAGGTATTGAAACTGCCACGATAAGCGTGGTCCCTATCCTGCGCAAGAATACAAACAGCACGATGACCGCCAGCAGTATGCCTAGCAATGCGCTGTTCTTTACCTCACCTATTGAGTTGTTGATGAAAGTTGCCTGGTCACTGATTACGATAAAATCATATCCTGGCAGAGACTTGCGTATCTTACTGAGACTGGTTTTGATACCCTCCACGGCCTTGACCGTGTTGTAATCCATCTCCTTGAATACAGATATGCCTATGCTCCTGTTGCCGTTCACCCTGACGATATTCTCAGGGTCTCGGTTCTCAAAGTGGATTGTAGCCACATCGCGCAGGTAAATGGGAGCCATGCTGGCCGATGCGAATTCGCCCACCTGCCCCTGTTGGGCCTCAGTGTTCTTGTATCCCACTATGATATTGCCGAACGCTGCCTCATCTGTCAGCGTATTGGATCCGGTCACAAGATATTGGAAACCCTGCTCAGATATCCTGCCGCCGGATACCCTCTGATTATTTTCCTGAATACGTGACGAAATATTGTCAACGGTGATATTAAAAGCCTTCAGTTTATACGGATCGGCTTCTATGACCAGGTTGGTGAACTCATCTCCGGCCAGTGACACATCGGCCACGCCTTCAACTCGCATCAGTTCATTGCTCACGTATGAGTCGGCCACCTTGCGGAGTTCAGCCATATCAGTAATGTCCGGATTGGAGAAACCGATTATCATGATAGGCGCAGTGGTCGGATCTTTCTGTGAAATCCTGAGGTCTGTGATACGACTGTCCTGAGAGAAGCTGCTCATGGCCTTCTCCAGATCCAGGAACGCCTCGTCCATATTCTTTCTCCAGGCGTATTCAACCGTTATCCTGGCCGTACCCACCTTTACTACCGATGAGACATTGCGCACGTCACTCTGACGGGCAATCTGAGACTCCATGCTGCGCACGAACTGTTTCTCAATCTCTTCGGGAGGACGCTCGCCGGCGTCAATCTCAACAAACAGACGGGGACTGTTCATGCTTGGGAGCAGTTCTACGCTCAGCCTGTCATATGATATCTTTCCGAGCAGCAGTATAGCCAGCACCGCCATTGTGACAGTAACCGGATTCCTGACCGCCCAACTTACCAGTCTTTTCATCCCTTCAAGTGTAGTTTATCTCTGAATCTTAACCTTTGAACCGTCTCTCAGGGTCTCAAAACCACGTATGACCAACTGATCGTCCTTATCAAGACCACTCAGCACCTCAACGCTGTTCTTCTCCTCAAGACCCAATTTGATCTGCTTTGCTATGGCAATACCCTGATCAACAACGAATACTATGCGTCTGTTCCGCTCGTTACGGACAATGTTCTTAGGTATCACAATCGTTGAGCTGTGGCTCTCGGTTACGATATCGGCCTTTACGAACATACCCGGTCTTATAAGAAGGTCTTTATTGTTTATTAC